>DATIRX010000411.1:0-9167 GCA_035469225.1 Bryobacteraceae bacterium | reverse complement strand
CTCCACTAAAGGCCTCGGCGAAATACGAGGTCATCCGGCAGACCCTGGCGGACGCAATCGTATCCGGGCAACATCCACCGGGGCATCGCCTCCCCAGCGAATCGGAGCTGGTCAAGACCTTCGGCGCGTCCCGGCCGACCGTGAACCGCGCACTTCGTGAACTTCAGCTGGCAGGCCTGATTGACCGTCGCGCGGGCTCGGGCAGCTATGTGCGCGCCGATGCCGCGGGACGCAGCCATACCTTCGGCCTTCTGATCCCGGAACTCGGACGCACCGAGATCTTTGAGCCGATCTGCAGGGGGATGGCGGAAGCGCAACACGGCAGCCAGCACGTGCTTCTATGGGGCAGCTCGTTCGGCGACGAGGCCAACATGGAACAGCAGGCCTCCCAAGCCTGCCGCCAGTTGGTGGCCAAGAAGGTATCCGGTGTCTTTTTCGCTCCGCTGGAATTGACCCCCAAAAAAGACGCCATCAACCGCGCCATCGCAGAGGCGCTCGATCGGGCCGCGATTCCGGTGATTCTTCTGGATCGCGACCTGGTGTCCTACCCGGACAGAAGCCGCTACGATCTGGTCGGCATCGATAACCGGCGGGCGGGCTACGCGATCACGAAACATCTGATCCGCAGCGGGAGCAAGCGGCCTGTGTTCGTCGGGCGCCACGGCTCGGCTCCCACCGTGGACGCCCGGGCCGCTGGATACCGGGAGGCCGTCTTATCGGCACGTGACGCGGCGAATCCGGAACTGGAGGCGCAGGTTTGCCGGATTGAGCCGGAGGATCGGGCGCAGGTCAGGGACATCCTGGCGCGGCTGCGTCCCGATGGATTCGTCTGCGCGAACGACTTCACCGCGGCTCGCCTGCTGCGGACTCTGACGGAGCTGCGCGTGAGCGTGCCGGACAAGGTGCGCATGGTTGGCATCGACGACGTGAAGTACGCGAGCCTGCTCTCCGTTCCGCTCACCACCATCCACCAGCCCTGCGCCAGCATAGGTTCCGCCGCGATCGGCGCCATGCTCGACCGGCTGCGAGACCCCGGACTCCCGGCGCGGGATATCGTCCTGAACTTCCATCTGGTCGTGAGGAGTTCGTGCGGCGCCAGAACAGAGAAAGAGATGAAAAGAGAAAGAGATTGACAGGCGTGCCCCGAACGCCGATACTGGCGGTTGCGTGAGCACCGATACAGAGAAGATGTCTTTACAGGCCGGATCGGCCCTGCCTCACGTAGTCGTCCTGGGTGAGGTCCTGTGGGATCTATTCGACCACTCGCGGCGATTGGGGGGAGCCCCTCTAAACTTCGGCGTGAACGCACGCCGGCTGGGCCATCCCGTGACCTTGATCAGCGCACTCGGCGCGGATGAGCCAGGCGAGCAGGCCGCGGAGATCATCGCCTCGCTGGATCTCGATACCCGATTGCTGCGGCGGACTTCGCGCTTCCCCACCGGGACCGCGAAGGTACACATCGAGCACAGGGGTGCGACGCAGTTCACGATTCTTCGGCCGGCTGCGTATGATGCCGTCGATCTCTCGGCTCGCGATCTCGGCCTTCTGGAGCAATACGCGACGGGATGGTTTTATTACGGCTCGCTATTTGCCGCGAGCCACCAGGGCAGGAAGGTCCTGACCCAGGTACTTGGCGTTTTAACCGGAGCCGTGAAATTCTACGACCTGAACCTGCGCCCCGGTTCCGACTCAACCGCGCTGGTGAATGAACTCTTGCAGCATGCCGATGTGGTCAAGCTCAACGAAGAGGAACTGCAGCGGGTCCATGAGTTCTCGGGACTCCCTTTGACCGTGGAAGCATTCTGCCGCGAAGGTTCGGCCGTTTTCGGATGGCAGGCCGTGGCCGTAACGCTGGGAGATCGCGGGTGCGCCGTACTCGCCAACGGGCACTACGTCGAAGCGGGCGGTCATCCCGTCGACGTGGTGGATACCGTGGGCGCCGGCGACGCTTTCGCCGCCGCATTCATGCACGGACTCAGCCGGAAGTGGCCCGCCGCCAAAATCGCATCCTTCGCGAATCGCGTCGGCGCACTGGTCGCCAGCCGCCACGGCGCCATTCCCGACTGGAGCCTGGAAGAAGCTGTGAAGTTGTGACATCGCGCCCGCGGCCATGAGAAATCAGGTCCAGCTCATCACCTACGTCGACCGCTTATCGGGCGGCGGGTTTCGCGCTCTCCAAGAATTGTTGGAAGGTCCGTTCCATGGCCTGTTCGGCGGCGCGCACCTTCTGCCCTTCTATTGGCCGATCGACGGGGCCGACGCCGGCTTCGATCCCATCGACCACACCCAGCCCGACTCCCGGCTGGGATCATGGGACGATGTGCGCGCTCTGGCCGACGGCCGCGACCTGATGGCCGACGTGATCGTGAACCATGTCTCGAGCCGCTCGCCGCAATTCGAGGATTTCCGGAAACACGGCGATCGTTCCGCCTACAAAGACCTGTTCCTGACCTACGGCCGCGTCTTTCCCCAAGGGGCATCGGAAAGAGATCTGCTCAAACTCTATCGACCGCGTCCCGGGCTGCCGTTCACCAAGACGCGCCTGGACGATGGCACCGAGCGCCTGCTGTGGACGACGTTCACGCCCGAACAAATCGATATCGATGTCCATTCGCCGGCGGGACGCGCATACCTGGACCAGATCTTGCGCGAGTTTCAGGCCGCCCGCATTGGCGCAATTCGCCTGGATGCCGTGGGATACGCGATCAAGAAACCAGGAACCAGCTGTTTCATGATCCCGGAGACCTTCGACTTCATCGGCGAGCTCACGGCGCAGTCCCACGCGCGGAACATCGAAGTGCTGGTGGAGATCCACGCATACCATCTGGATCAAATCAACATCGCAAGGCAGGTCGACTGGGTTTACGACTTCGCTCTGCCGCCTTTGGTGCTGCACGCTTTGTACACGCGCACGACCACGCGGCTGAAACACTGGCTGAGCATCAGCCCCCGGAACTGTATCACGGTTCTCGACACGCACGACGGCATCGGCGTTATCGATGTGGGACTGGATCGGAGAGGCGCCGAGATTCTGCCCGGATTGCTGACGGCCGAGGAGATCGACAATCTGGTGGAGACGATCCATGCGCGCAGCAATGGCGAGAGCCGCCAGGCGACCGGAGCAGCCGCGAACAACCTGGACCTCTACCAGGTCAATTGCACCTACTATGACGCCCTCGGGCGGCGCGACGAAGAATATTTGATCGCCCGCGCGCTGCAGTTTTTCGCGCCCGGAATCCCGCAGGTCTATTACGTCGGACTGCTGGCCGGCGCAAACGATCTGAACCTGCTGCGCCGTACCGGTGTGGGCCGCGACATCAACCGCCACTACTACAGCCGGCGGGAGATCGACTCCGAAATCGCGCGCCCGGTGGTCGCGGCGCTGTTCGATTTAATTCGCTTCCGCAACACGCATCCCGCGTTCGCGGGAGAGTTTCGTTTGTGGCCGAGCGCGGACCATCAGATCCATATCGAATGGCGGAAGGGTAAAGAGTGGGCTCGGCTGGAAGCGGACTTGCAAGCAACCACCGCGACGGTCTTTCACTCGGACGAGGGCAGAGACTGCCGGTTTGCCGTCGCGCCGGATTCGATGAAGGAGATCGCGCGATGAGCGCTCCGGCCAAACCGCGCAACCCCATGAACATGGCCCTGATCAAGGGATTGACCTATGTCATGTTCGCGATGTTTGCGATGACGACCGACTCGGTCGGCCTGATCATCCCCCAGATTGTGAAGACGTTCGGATTGAGCCTGACGGCCGCGGGGACGTTTCAATACGCCACCATGGGCGGCATCGCACTGTCAGGGTTCTTCCTCGGGCATCTGGCGGACCGATATGGGCGCAAAACGACCATCGTGGCCGGGCTGATGCTGTTCGCCGCATCGTCGTACCTGCTCCTGGCGGGGAGCTCGTTTCTATTTTTCAGCGCCCTGATGGCCCTGTCGGGAATCGCCATCGGGATATTCAAGACCGGCGCGCTGGCGCTCATCGGCGACATCTCCCACTCCACCGCCGAACATACCTCGATCATGAATTACGTCGAGGGATTCTTTGGCATTGGCTCCATCATCGGACCCGCGCTGTTGGCCCGGCTCCTGAATCGCAATGTCCCCTGGCAGTGGTTGTATGTGATCGCAGGCAGTATGTGCGTCCTGCTGATTCTGACTGCGCTGCGCGTGCAATACCCCACCAGGGCCGCACCAGCGGAGGACACGAATCTGCAGGCGGTCCGGACCGTGTCGAAGAACCGTTTCGTTCTGCTGTTTTCGCTGGGAGCGTTTCTCTATGTCGCCGTGGAGACGGCAATCTACGTGTGGATGCCGACCTTGTTCGAGGGCTACCACGGGTCGGGTGAATGGATCGCCGTTTACAGCATTTCCATTTTCTTCCTGCTGCGCGCAGGCGGGCGATTCCTGGGTGCCTGGATGCTGACCAAGCTTGCATGGAACACGGTCCTCACGATCTGCAGCGGTGCGATCCTCGCGTGTTTCGCGCTGAGCATAACGGGAGGCGTCCAGTGGGCGGTGTTCGCGCTGCCTCTGTCCGGACTGTTCATGTCCGTGATCTACCCGACCGTCAACTCCAAGGGTATCTGTTGCGTGCCGAAGTCGGAACACGGCGCTGCCGCGGGTGTGATTCTCTTTTATACATGTCTCTCGGCCGTGCTGGCTCCGCTGGCGATCGGCGCGATCAGTGACGCCATGGGCGGGCCGATTTACGGCTTCATGCTCGCCACTGGTTTTGCCGCGTTGCTGTTTGTGGGAATGCTGCTGAACCAGTTTTTCGACCCCACCCGCGCGGTCCTGGGACGCGCGGATGAGACCGAATACCAACCACTCGCCTCCGATATCTCTTCTACCTAAAGAGAAGGTTTATTATGATGACTCGACGGAGCTTCGTCCCGCTGATGTTTGCGGCGCCCACCCTGATGCGGGCGCAGGCCGCGGCCAACCGCGTTGTGATCGATCCACTGCGCGTGCGGGCCGCCATTGACCGGCGCATCTGGGGCAGCTTTTTGGAACACCTGGGCCGCGCGATCTACCAGGGAATTTATGAACCCGGTTCCGCACTATCCGATGCACAGGGCTACCGCAAGGACGTTGCCGCGGAGGTGCGCGGCATGGGCGTGCCGATCATTCGCTATCCGGGCGGCAACTTCGTTTCCGGCTACAACTGGCTGGATGGCGTGGGCCCGCGCGATCAGCGGCCCACAGTGCTCGACCGGGCCTGGAATTCCATCGAGACGAACCAGTTCGGCACCAATGAATTCGTAACCTGGGCCAAAAGCGTTGGCGCCGAGCCGCTGATCGGCACCAATTTTGGCACCGCGGCGCCCGAGATGTCGGCCGCACTGGTGGAATATTGCAACGTGCCTGGCGGCACCAAGTGGAGCAATCTGCGCCGTGAACATGGCTACGCGCAGCCCCACGCGATTCGCACCTGGTGCCTGGGCAACGAAATGGACGGCAACTGGCAGATCGGCCACATGCCGGCTCGTGAATATGGCCGCAAAGCTGTGGACGCCGCGCGGCAGATGCGAGCCGTCGACCCCAGCGTGCAACTGATCGCCTGCGGGTCATCCGGCCCGGGGCAATCGACATTTCTTGAATGGGATCGCGAAGTTCTCGAAGAGTGCTATTCGCAGGTGGACGGGATTAGCCTGCATCGCTACTACGGCAACGAGGCGACCGGTGAAACCCGGGGCGATTCCCTGAAGTATCTGGCGTTGAACCTCGCGATGGAGGAGCAGATCGACCAGGTGGCCGCGGTTTGCGAATATGTCCGCAAGCGCACTGGCTCCCGCAAGCGCCTGTGGCTTTCTTTTGATGAGTGGAATGTCTGGTACCGTCGCCGCGGGGGCAACGGCCAGCGCCAGCAGGCGCCGCACCTGTTGGAAGAGGAGTACAACCTGGAAGACGCGCTGTTGGTGGGAGGGTTAGTGAACGCGCTCCTGCGGCGCTCGGACAAGGTTCGCGTGGCCTGCCTGGCGCAATTGGTGAACGTGATCGCGCCGATTGTGACCAACGCGACGGGCCTGTTGCGCCAAAGCATCCACTATCCCTATGCATGGGCGCTCGAAAGCGCGCGCGGACAGGCGCTGGACGCGTTGGTGGAATCTGCCACGATCGACGGCATTCCGGCCATCGACGGCGCGGTTACCTTTGATCCGGCCGCGGGCCAGTATTGTGTGTTGCTGCTGAATCGCGACCTGGCGCAGCCACGCGAAGCCACTCTCGTGTTCCGTGACAATGCACCTACACGAAGCGTGCGGTTCGATACGCTCACGGGCACGGATCTCAAAGCCGTCAACACCTTTGCCGAGCCTGACAAGGTGAAGCCCGCCGCGCTCGAGTTGCCGCGCCCAAGCGGACGCATGGTGCTTCAACTGCCCGCCCGTTCGTACTCACGGCTGCTGCTGCAGGCTGCTCCCGCGTAGTCGAAGTTAAATCTCAAGCTTCCCGGTGCTATCGCCGTGCTTGTCCGCCTGGATGCCCAGCTTATCCAGCATCGACAGCAGCAGGTTCGACATCGGCGTATGCGCGGCATACGTCATGTGACGGCCGCCGCTCAGTTGTCCCGAGGCTCCGCCGGCAAGCACGACCGGCAGCGGATCGTGATCGTGCTGATTCCCGTTGCTCATGCTGCTGCCGTACAGAACCATGGAGTGATCCAGCAGGTTGCCGTCGCCATCGGGTGTCGATTTCAGCTTGTCCAAAAAGTACGCCAGCATCTCCACGTGATACTTGTTGATCAGCGCGAACTTGTCCATATTGGCGCGATTGTTGGAGTGGTGCGAGGCCACATGGAACCCGTCGCGTATGCCGCTCTGCGGATAGACCGCGCCGCTGGTGTCGCGCGCGTACATCAGCGTGGCGACGCGGGTGATCTCGGCGCGGAACGCCAGCACCTGAAGGTCGAACATGATCTTGAAATGCTCGTCGAAGGATTCCGGCACGCCCACCGGCGCTTCCGGCAGCTTCAGGTCCGCGGGGATCTGGTTTTCGGCTTTCTGAATGCGCCGCTCGATTTCGCGAACGTCATCCAGATACTCACCGAGGCGGGTGCGGTCCGACGCCGGAAGTTCCCGCTGCAGCGACGCCACCTGGTCCATCACCGAATCGAGCAGGCTGCGGCTTTGCTGCTTCCGGGCCAGACGATCGGCATTGTTGCTCCCATCGCCGAAGAGCTTTTCGAACACCACCTGTGGATTGTTCTCCATCGGCAGCGGGATGGTCGGCGTCTTCCAGGAAATCGTATTCGAATAGGCGCAGGCGTAACCGGAACCGCAGCTCAGAGCGACCTCTTCGATCGAAAGCTCAATGGAAGGAAGCGGCGTATCCTGTCCGATGCGCTGTGCCGCAATCTGATCGATGGTGGATCCGACGTGGATCGAGCCCTGTTCGGGGTGGACGCCGCTCAGAAATACCGCGGCCGATCGCGCGTGGTCGGCGCCGGCATCGGAGCCGACTCCTCCCGCGGCCGGATGCGCCAGGTTGGACACGATCGAAACGCGGTCGCGGAACTTCTCGAGCGGGCTAAGGATCTCGGTAAATTCGAAGCCCTTGCCTTCGGCGGAGGGAGTCCATTTGTCCATCGTGGCGCCGTGGGGCACGTAGATGCAGCTCAGCCGGCTCTTGGAGGTCGCGGCAGTCTTGGCAAGAGGTGTCTGCGCCGGCACCATGGAGTCGAGCAGCGGCAGCCCGAGCGAAACTCCCACGCCGCGCAGCAGAGTCCGGCGCGAAAGATGTTTTCTGGTGATGAAACTCATTGGTTGCCTCCTGCTTTTACCCGCATCTGAAACGGATCGCTCTTGACGATTCCCAATATCAGCGATGAAAAACGATTGTCATTCTTCGCGGCGTCCCGCGTAATGGCGCGAACCACCGGCATGTCGTAATACTTGAGCGCCCGCCCGGTACCGTAGGTCAACAGCTTCTCGGTCATGGTGCGGACGAACACATCGGAGCGTCCGAGAAGCGCCTGCCGCAAGCTCGCGGGACCGTCCAGCTTGGTGCCGTCCACCAGTTGGCCGGAAGCGTCGATGCGGATGCCCCCGTCGGTGGTCCGATACTTTCCGATCAGGTCGAAATTCTCCAGCGAAAACCCGATGGGGTCCATGATCTTGTGGCAGGCGGCGCACACGGGGTTTTCCCGGTGCTGCTCCATCTTCTGCCGGATCGAAGCGGGCTGCTGCGCGCCTTCACTCTCGGGGAGCGGCGGAACATTCGGCGGAGGCAGGGGGGCGGGAGTGCCCAGGAGGTTTTCCAGAACCCACTTGCCGCGCGATACGGGCGAGGTTCGGTTGGCGACCGAAGTCACCAGCAGAAAACTGGACTGGCCCAACAGGCCGCGGCGGTTTTCGTCCTGGATCGGGACCCGCTTGAACCGGGGCCCTTTGATACTCGTGATCCCGTAGTGGCGAGCCAGCGCCTCGTTTACGAACGTGTAATCCGCGTTGAGCAGATCGACCACGCTCCGGTCCTCGCGGAGGATGTTCTCAAGCAGCAGTTCGGTCTCGCGGCGAAATGCCTGGCGCAGGTTGTCGTTAAATCCGCGCGCCTCGGGACGGGCGTTCTTTAATTCGCGCAGATACAGCCACTGCCCTCCGAAATTGGTCGCCAGCGTTTCCGAGCGTTTATCCGCCAGCATACGTCGAGTTTGCGCTTCGAGTACCGCTGGATCGTGCAGTTTGCCCTGAATGGCCGTATTCAGAAGCTCTTCGTCGGGGATGCTGCTCCAGAGAAAGAATGACAAGCGCGAAGCCAGTTCCAAATCGCTCACGCGGTAGGTAGCGCCCGCGGCCACGCCGGCCGGTTCCTGCTCAAAGCGAAACACGAAACGCGGGTCAACAAGGACTCGCGCGAGTCCCTGCTCCACACCCAGATCGAAACTGCCGTTCTTCCGCCCAGCCTGATAGAAGCTGAGCAGCGTGTCCAAGTCTCCCGCGGAAGGCGGTTGACGATAGGCCCGCAGCGCGAGCGTGGAGAGAATCGTCTTCGCACACGCGGATTCATCCGCTTCCGAAGCCGGACGGCACACGAAAATCTTTCGGCGGCTGGGCGTGTCTCCGGGACCTGTAGGATTCAGCGGCCCGGTAATCGCGATGCTGCTCACGCTCGAGTTGCCGGCGAATGTCTGCCAGATATCGTCCGCGCCTGGAGGAGCC
>DATIRX010000410.1:0-1670 GCA_035469225.1 Bryobacteraceae bacterium | reverse complement strand
ATCCGTGAAATTCGCGGGATCAACTACGGCGACTATGCTTACATCGAGTATTTCCCGCGCGGGATGAACTTGATGGAGCCGTCTCCAAACCTGGCCCGCCGCAGCCAGATTTTCCAGATCTGGATTCGCCCGGTGGAGCCGCCGTCGGCCGCCTTCGCACTGCGTTTGGCCTTCTTTGAACTGAACAAATTAATCAAGGAGGGTATCTCGGCCGAGGATTTCAACCGCACCAAGGAGTTCCTGGGCAAGTACGTCAACGTTCTCACGAAGACCAAGAACGCGGAGCTGGGCTACGCCATCGACAGCCTGTACTACGGGATTCCGGACTACAACAGCTACATCAAGAACGGCATCGCCAAACTGACGCTGGACCAGGTGAACACCGCGATTCGCAAACACCTGCGTGCCGATCGAATCCAGATCGTCGCGGTTTCCGCAAACGCCGGGCAGCTCAAACAGCAGCTTACGGGCTCGGGGCCGACGCCGATCCAATACAACTCGGCGAAACCCGCGGACATCCTGGCGGAAGACAAGCTGGTCGAAAAGCTGGATTTGGGCTTACGCCCCGCGGATGTCCAGATCGTCCCCGTCGCTACCGTGTTCGAGTAGTTGGACCGGGATGTTGTCAGCCCTGACTGCGGCTGTCCCAATGCGTGGTGGTTACAACATTCCAACTGGGATCTGGCGGTAAGGGTCCCATGTTCAGGCGTTCAACAGTCGCAGCTATGGCGCTGGTCTTCGCTTCTGCTTCGTCTCCGGCGGTAACCTCGGCCTCAAGCGGAGTATCACCCCAGACCTGAAGCCTCCACGTGGTCGCGTGCAGGTGCGTTAGCACCAGCCAGTTCGCACCAATGCGGGTTGAAAGCTTGTGCATTTCAACGAGCCCCCGGCTCGTCTTACAAGATGTTGGACGTCGGAATACCTAAGCCGTTAGGCTCAAGATGATTAGGCCAGGTCCACTTCCTCGGCTTGCAGACCCTTGGGTCCGCGCTTCACGACGAAGGACACGCGGGCTCCTTCATCCAAGGAGCGGTATCCGCTGGCCTGGATGGCGGAAAAATGGACGAACACGTCCTCGCCGCTCTCGCGCTGTATGAAGCCAAAGCCCTTGGCTGCATTAAACCACTTCACTGTACCTGTTTCTTTCATGGTGCCTCTTCTTCGGGCCATTGCGGCCCGGATATATCGGATTCAGAATTGTAGCGCGAAATCACCGCAACGTGTCTGCTGCACAAAGCACGTGCTGTAGCTTCCAGGCTCTTGTCAACGGTACCACATTCAGTCGAATGGCAGGTTTGGGGTGTCAACCCGGCCCTAGGGCTCCGAAACCACCGGCAATTTAGCCGCTTCCCAGGCCGCCAGGCCGCCCGCCATCTCGATGAGATTGGTGATCCCGTACTGGTGCAGGATGCTGGCGGCGATCGACGACCGGTAGCCGCCCGCGCAATGCACCGCGATTCTCCGATTTCTGGGGATCTCGGCGATGCGCTCCTGCAAATGATTGAGCGGGATGTTCACGCTCCCGCCAAGATGCTTGGTGGCCCACTCGCGCGGATTCCGGATATCCAGCACCAGCGGCGGATCGGTACTTTCTAGTTCTTCCGCCACCATGGGAGCGCTCACGCGCTCGGTCGGCCAGACTAAATCCGGTCTGCCGGCAAGAGCTTCCA
>DATIRX010000409.1:0-2278 GCA_035469225.1 Bryobacteraceae bacterium | reverse complement strand
CGAACAGTTTGTCCTTGTCCTTATTGAACTTGCCAGGAACATAAATCGGCCCGCCCAGCGTATACCCGGCGGTCATAAAACGGTAGGCCGGAATCGGCGTGCCATTGAAGTTGTTGGTGAACGTGTTGGCATTCATCCATTCGCCGCGCTTGAACCAATACCCGCTGCCGTGGAAATCCTTGGTGCCGCTCTTGGTAACCACCTGCACCTGCGCGCCGGAATTGCGCCCGAACTCGGAGCCCTGGCTGTTGGTCGACACCTTAAATTCGGCGATGGCGTCCACATTGATGCGATAGGCGAACTGCTGGTTCACGCCAATATCGGTAACGGTCTGGCCGTCGACGGTGAAGTTATTCTGATCGCCGCGCTGGCCGTTGATGGTCGCCGTGCCGCCCGCGGCATCCGCGCTGACTCCGGGAACCGTCTTGAGCAGACCGGTGAAGTTGCGGCCGTTCAAAGCGATGTCCACCATCTGTTTGCCGGTGACCACGCCGGAGCGTTCGGCGCTGACGGTTTCAAGCTTCGTCGCGGTGGATTCGACGGTGACGGTCTCGCCGGTAGCGCCCACCTCTAGCGTGATGGGGGGAATACCCAGGCGGTCGCTGATATCCAGCACCAGGCCGGATTGCGAATATTTTTTGAACCCGCTCACCTGCACCGTGATGGTGTAGTTTCCCGGCAATACGGGCGTGAACACGAAGGTTCCCTCGGAATTGCTGGTCACTTCGCGGGCCGAACCGGGCCCCTGCGCTTCATTGGTGAGGGTGACTTTCGCGTTGGGAATCACGGCTCCCTGCGGATCGTGAATCGAGCCGGTTATCGAGCCGGCGGTGTTCTGAGCATGCAGCGGAGCCAGCGAGACCATCAAGGCTGCCGCGACTAGTGCGAATACTCGCACTTTGGATATTCCAGTGGTTAGAGCAAACATGGCACTCCCTCTCGTAATACTTTCGATCTACCCCCACCCGGCTTCGCGAGCCCCACTCGCGCGCCCGAGCAATCGTCAAGTATATCGCAACTGGACGACTCTCGAAAGCTCGCGGGTTTAACGGAGATTCCGCTGGAAGAAATCCAGCATGGTGGCGTTCAGCTGCTGGGCTTCCGCACCCGTCACGGCGTGGGTTTTCTGCGTGTAAATCTGCATTTCGAAGCGCTTGCCGGCGCGCTGCAGCGCGTCGATCATCTGCACGGTGTTCTGGAAGAGGACATTGTCGTCCTCCACGTTGTGCGCGATCATCAGGCTTCCTTTCAGGTTCTTGGCCTGCGGCGGCAAAGCGGTCATGGCGTAGCCTTCGGGATTCTCCTTCGGCAGGCTCATGTAGCGTTCGGTGTAGATGGTGTCGTAGTTGCGCCAGTCCGTCACGGGCGCTCCGGCGATACCGGCTTTGAACACGCCGGGCGCGTTCAGCAGCGCATTGAGCGTCATGAATCCGCCGTAGCTCCAGCCGCGGATTCCGATCCGCGTACGATCCACGAAACCCAGGGACGCCAGATACTCCACGCCGGCCACCTGATCGGCCAATTCCACGGGTCCAAGCTTGCGGAAGATGGGAGTTTCGAAGGCATGCCCGCGCCCCGTAGATCCACGATTATCCATCTGCCAGACGACGAAGCCCTCCTGCGCGAAGACCTGGTCGAGATCCGCGCCCGCCCACGAATTTCGCAC
Source organism: Bryobacteraceae bacterium (assembly GCA_035469225.1). Classification (GTDB taxonomy): domain Bacteria; phylum Acidobacteriota; class Terriglobia; order Bryobacterales; family Bryobacteraceae; genus Palsa-187. The sequence continues at coordinate 612 of DATIRX010000409.1, read as the reverse complement.
GCCCTGCGCGCCCGGACCGCCATACACAAGTACGATCGCCGGATACTTCCTGGCCGCGTCGAATCCGGCCGGACGAATGAGGCGCGAGTAGAATAATGTCCCGTCAGGCCCTTTGAAGCTGAGCAGCTCGGTGGGGAGTATCCGGTATTGGCTGGAGATGCGGCGGTCGGCATCGCGATAGATTCCCAGTTCCCTGCCCTCGCCGGAATGGAGCGTGGTGCGCGGCGGCGACGATACGCTCGAAAACGTATCGAGGTAGAAATGTCCGCCCGGTCCCATCGCGATGGTGTGCGTGCCCGATCCGGCACTGAGCTGGCGCTTGTCTATGCCGGTGAATTGAACGCTGTAAAGCTGGCGCTCCAGCGGGCTGGTTTCGCTGGATGTGAAATACACCCGCCCGGCGGCCTCATCTACGCCCGTGATGCCGGTCACCTCCCAGGATCCCCGGGTGAGCTGGAGGATTTGTTTGCCGGCGCTCGAATACAAATACAGGTGCCGGAATCCGTCCCGCTCGCTCAGCATAAAAAACTGTTTTCCGCCGTCGATGAATACCGGATCCTCCGGCAGGTTGACCCAGTAGCGGTCGCTCTCTTCGAGAATTCGCGATGCCTT
>DATIRX010000408.1:0-3123 GCA_035469225.1 Bryobacteraceae bacterium | reverse complement strand
AGTGGGAGCAACGCATGTGTCTGCGCCCAGTTGGCCACGTTTACTCCCAGCGTTTGCCCATGGTTGGTGGCGGTGCGAAAGTGAATCCCGGCAAACACACGCGCATTCTTGATCTCGTCCGTAGCGGCTGTGATGCTTGAGAAGTAGCGCGTCACATTGGCCATCACATCCGAGGTCACACTGAACGAACTGTTTTCACCAAAATAATTCGCCAGTACGCGGCCGGCGGCGCCACTGACGCAGGAATGGCCTGACGGATACTCTGAGTGCGCCGGGGTAACCAGCAACGGAGTCCAGGACGCGTCGGTTGCAGTAGCGGGATTGATCAGGTTGTCGTTGGGGTTCCGGATGGCCGTGATCGGCCTCCAGAACTGATAGTGCACCTTTGCCTCCCAGCAGCCAATCGCGCCATCTGCCATGGAAACGCTCACCAAAGCCAGAAGCCGGGCGTTTTCTGAGAGGGTGAGGTGGCTCGCCGCGGAGAGCTCAACCGCGATCTGGTGCCAGTAGTACGGGGCAGTGCTCGCATTCCAGAACTGGCTGTACAGCGTCTCGTCGGGCGAGCGGATAGAACTCGTGTTTTTCCCCCAATCTTTGGTCTCATTAAAATCCGCCGCATATTGCGCGCTGCTCAATGCCGGAGGTCCGGCGGGGCGGAATTGGCTGGGCGAGTTGATCACCCATGGAGTCATGGTCGCGAACTGGAGTCCGTTGAAGGGAAGATTTCCGGGCGGAGTGGATCGCCATACTCCTATCGCAGCTACACCAAAATACGGCGCGATCACAGTTGAAAAACCATCGGTGCTCCGCCAGGCCCAAATCGCCGCGGCCACCTGATCTCCCCATGCGATCCCGCGCTGAATGGACTCGCTGTGCTCGGCCGCCGACCCGCTGGCGATACCGGCCAATGATAAAGCCCGTTGAGGATCAAACAACGTCGTCTTCTGACTGGGATAGAGCGAAACCAGGCTGGCATACGCGGCTTCGATGGCGGCGGCGCGTTGCGAGGCTCCACGCGGCGCGTCCGCGGTTACGTGGATCGGAGTGTACCGCCGCTCGATCCCGTTCACGGCGTCAAAAACAGAAGCCTGGACGATGGCCGCCACGCGCGTGGTTACGAGAGGATTGGTGCCTGCTGTGTGCGCAGCCTGGAACATGATCACATTCCAGTCGGTGACTTCGTCCGCCTGCGCGGTTCCTACGAAGAAACTGGTAAAGGCCAGAATAAGCAAGGTGACTTGTAGTTTTTTCATGGGAGTGAAATCCTTCCTTTACGCCAGAAATAGTCTTCATTTCCGGAGGGTGCCCATGCTACTCCCATTTCTTTTGAACGGCAAGCGGTCCAAGACATTGGGCCAGGATGCGCAACAGGTAAGGCTTAAACGCCCGAATCGCCTGCAGCGGATTCCAGGAATGCGAGGGCGGTCTCAGCGTCCCCGGGACTGACTTGCAGCCGCATGCCGCGGCTCAGAGGCCATTCGAGCCTGGTGATATTGGCGTCGGCGAGGAAGCACTCGATCCCGGCAGATTCCAGGCAGCCCTTGGCCAGCAGCGCCTCGGACATATTGCCGAACTGGCGAATGGTGACGAGTTCGGGAGCTTGTTGGCGGTCCACCGCTCGATTATACGCCTCTATGGGTCCACGATATAATCAATCCGAATGGACCTGTACGACGAAATCGTGCGCTTGCGGAAGCTCGGGCAGAAATGCGCCATCGCGACGATCGTGCAGGTAAACGGCTCGATTCCGAGCTTCGAGAGCGCCAAAATCCTGGTTCGGGAAGACGGCTCGTTCCTGGGCACGGTGGGTGGCGGCTGCGTGGAGGCGGAAGTATGGAACGCGGCGCGCGAGGTCATCGAGACCGAAAAACCGCGTCATTTATCCTTCAGCCTGGGCCAGGATGCGGCCTATGACGAAGGCCTGATCTGCGGAGGGCAATTGAACATTTTCGTCGAACCGGTGATTCCTCAGCCGCGAGCCTTTATCTTCGGCGGGGGCCATGTCTCCAAGGGGATTTCGAAGATCGCGACGCTGGCGGGTTTCTCCACGTCGATCATCGATAACCGCGAGGCGTTCGCCAACAAGGAACGGTTCCCTGAGGCCGAAGCCACCTACGCCCAGGAGTACGAAGACGTTTTCCAGCAGTTGCCGGTGAACTCGTCGAGCTACATCATCATCGTCACCCGCGGGCATCGCGACGACATGCGCGTGCTGCGCTGGGCCGTGACCACCCAGGCCAAGTACATCGCCATGATCGGGAGCAAGCGCAAGACCATCTCCGTGATTCACGAACTGGAAAAAGAAGGCCTGCCGCGTGAGGCGTTTGAGAAGGTTTTCGCGCCCATGGGTTTGGAGATTGGCGCGGAAATGCCGGAGGAGATCGCGATTTCCGTGGTGGCGGAGATGATTGCGGTGCGGCGCGCGCCGGACACGGACTGGCGCCGGCTCTCGAAATCGATCTTCGCGAACGACCGCCTGAAGGCGCTCCTGAAATAAGTGATCGCTGGAATCATCCTGGCGGCGGGCGCGTCCAGCCGTATGGGCACGCCCAAAGCGCTGCTGGATTACCGCGGTGAAACTTTCGTGGGCCGGCTGGTTCGCGTGCTGCAGACAACCTGCAATCCGGTGATGGTGGTGCTGGGATATCACGCGGATGCGCTCCGCGCCGGGATTCCGGCGGGCGCGCAAATCGTGGTGAATCCCGATCCCAGCCGGGGCCAGCTGAGTTCGCTGCAGACGGCGTTGCGGGCAGTCCCGGCGGAAGCCTCCGGATTTGCATTTATTCCCGTGGACAGTCCGGCCGTGAGCGAGGCAACGGTGGCAAGGCTGGCGCGCGCGTTTGAAGAGCGCGAGGCATCGACGTTGTTTGTGATTCCCCGCCAGAAGGGCAAGCGCGGCCATCCGGTTTTCGCGACGCGGGCGATCGCGGCGGAACTCCTCGCGCTGGCTGCTACGGCCGAAGCGCGGGACGTGGTGCATGCGCATGTGGACCGGACACAATACGTGGATGTGGAAGACGCGGGGATATTCGCCGATGTGGACGATCCGGAGGCGTATCGCCGGCTGAAGGAACAGGTTCCATGAAGTGGCTCAAGCGCACTCTGTGGACGGTGGCGGCGCTG
>DATIRX010000407.1:0-8336 GCA_035469225.1 Bryobacteraceae bacterium | reverse complement strand
GCCCGTCTAGGCGACGTTCGGCATTATATGGAGGCGCGGTTCAACGACATGGACCGCCGCTTCGAAGAAATGGACCGGAAGATGGATTACCGCTTCGCCGACATGAAAGACATGTGGCGGTCCGAGCTTCACCGCGTCGAGGAAGTGCTGGACGCCAGGCTCAAGCACCTGGAAGAACGCGCCTAGAGAACCGTCAGTATCTCCGCAGCACCGCGAGAACTTTTCCCTGAATCGCGACCGAAGACGCCGGAACGTAGATCGGCTGCATGGCGGAGTTGGCGGGTTGCAGGCGGACCCGGTCGCCGGCTTCTTTGTAGAAGCGTTTGAGCGTGGTTTCCGTGCCGTCCACCAGAGCCACCACGATCTCGCCATCGCGCGCCGTCTGAGCACGCTCGATCAGCACGTAATCGCCATCGCAGATGTGATCTTCCACCATCGACTCGCCGCGGACCTGCAAAGCATAGGTGTTGGGATCGGAGGTGAAGTCGGCGAAGCTGACCGTGTCGTTTCCGGCCAGCGATTCCACCGGCGCTCCCGCGGCGATGCGGCCCAGCAGTGGAATCTCCAGCGGAGGCGGCGCCTGGCGATGCTGGCGCTGCTCGTCATAGTACTTGGTGGCAATCTCCAGCGAGCGGCTCTGATTAAAGCCCCGCTTTAAGTAATGCTTGGATTCCAGTGCCAGGATGTGCTTGTGCACCGTGGCCAGAGATGCCAGGCTCAAGCCGTCGGCGATCTCCTCATAGCTCGGGCAGTAGCCATTCTTTTCCAGGAAGCCGGCTAGGAAATCCAGGAATTCCTTCTGGCGTTTGGTGAGAGCCATGGCCCCATTCTAGGCGAACAAAAGGGAAAGTGTCAACAGGAATCGTGTGAGAATGGGTTTCGATGCTGAAGAAGCTGCTGCTGGCCTCCGCTGCGGCGTTTCTGGCCGCGATCCCCGGCCTGGCCTGGAACCGCGCCGGACACATGGCCATGGCCGCGATCACCTACGATGAGCTTCGCCGTGAGGCTCCTGCCACCATAGCCCGCGTCGTCGCGATCCTCCGCCAGCACCCGCAGTACGAATCGCGCTGGAAGCCGCAGATCGACGGCATGAGCCCAGAAGATCAGCAGCGATTCCTGTTCATGCTGGCCGCCCGCTGGCCCGATGACATCCGCGGCGACAGCGCCTTGGATCATCCCAAGTGGCACTACATCGACTATCCCTACAAGCCGCCGGGGCAGCCTGCCTCGGTTCTCGCGCCGGCTCCCGAAGCGGAGAACATGGTCGCGGCTTTTCAGAACAACGTCCAGATCGCGCAAGGCACGGCGCCGGATGAGCAGAAGGCCATCGCACTGTGCTGGATCATCCACGTGCTGGGCGACGTGCATCAGCCGCTTCACACCGCGGCTCTGTTCACTACGCAGTTTCCCGCCGGAGACCGGGGCGGAAATCTTATCTTCATCCAGGCCGGCGCCTCCCGCCCCAGGACCGAGAACCTGCACGCCTACTGGGACAACATCCTGCCAACCGACGACCGCTACGGCGCGGCTAGCGCCCTTGCGCGGGCTTTCGAAGCCCGGCATCCCCGGCTGACTTTGGGCGAGCTGGCCGAGCCGCACTTCGAGGCCTGGGCACAGGAGAGTTTCAAGCTGGCAGGTTCAACGGTGTATCGCAAAGGAAAGATCCAGAGCGGCGCGGACCGGAATCACGGGGCTCCCCTGCCCCGCGGCTATCATGCCGCCGCACAGCGGGTCGCGGAACGCCGGCTGGTGCTTTCCGCGTACCGGCTGGCGGATTTTCTCAGGTCGAATTTTCCCTAGAAATCAGCGCTATTCTGAGGTATGGAAACCGTACATTCGGTCTGCGCTTTGGACTGTCCGGATTGCTGCTCCATGCTGGTGCAAGTGGAGAACGGCCGCGCCACCCGGCTGCGCGGCGACCCGGACCATCCCGTCACCCAAGGATTTCTCTGCGGCAAGGTCGCGCGGTATCTGGAGCGCGAGTACTCGCCCGATCGCCTGCTCTATCCGCAAAAGCGCGCAGGTGCCAAGGGCGAAGGCCGCTTCGAGAGGATCTCCTGGGAGGAAGCTCTCGACACCATCGCAACCAAGTTGGGCCACGCCGCCCTGGAGTTTGGACCCGAATCCATCCTGCCGTACAGCTATGGGGGCACGCTCGGAATGCTGAACGGCGCCGGCATGGACCGCCGGTTCTTCCACAGGCTGGGAGCGTCGCGATTGGATCGGACCATTTGCGCGACGGCCGGCGGAGCCGGGTTGACCGCGGCCAACGGCCTGCGCTACGCGACGGAGCCCGAGCAGTTTCGCTTATCCAAGCTGATCATCGCCTGGGCCGCCAACATTCACGGGGCGAACATTCATTTGTGGCCCTTCATTGTGGAAGCCCGCCGCAACGGCGCCAAGCTGGTGGTGATCGATCCCATCCGCACGCGCACCGCGGCGCTGGCGGATCAGCACCTGGCGCTTCACCCCGGCAGCGATCTGGCGCTGGCTCTGGGGCTGATGCACGTCATCATCGGCGAGAAGCTGTACGATGCCGATTACGTCGATCGATACACCCACGGCTTCGAGGCGCTCCGGCAGCGGGCCTCGCAGTATCCCCCGGAGCGCGTGGCTTCGCTCACGGGCCTGGCGCCCGAAGAAATAGTCCAGCTCGCGCGCGACTACGCGACCACTCGCCCGGCCGCCATTCGACTGAACTACGGCGTGCAACGGAGCGAGCAGGGCGGCGCTGCGGTCCGAGCCATCGCGGGCCTGCCGGCTCTGATCGGATCCTGGCGCGAACCGGGCGGCGGATTGCAGCTTTCCACTTCACAGGCGTTCCAGTTCAATCGCGCCGGGCTGGAGATGCCCGAACTGCAGCAGCGCTCGCCGCTGGGGCGCGAGGCGCGCATCGTGAACATGAGCCTGCTGGGCCAGGCGCTGACGCAGCTGGATGCGCCTCCAGTCAAGGCCCTGGTGGTGTACAATTCGAACCCGGCTGCCGTCGCGCCGGATCAGAACGTGGTTCTGCGCGGGCTGCGCCGCGAAGACCTGTTCACCGTGGTGCTGGAGCAGTTTCAGACCGATACGGCCGACTATGCCGACATCCTGCTGCCCGCCACCACATTCCTGGAGCACACCGATATCTACTTCTCGTATGGGCATCACCATATGCCGCTGGCGCGCGCGGCTGTGCAGGCTCCCGGCGAGGCCCGCTCGAATGTGGACACCTTCCGGGCGCTGGCGCTGCGGATGGGATTCGAAGACGCGTGCTTCCGCGACACGGAAGACGACATGATTCGAACGCTGCTCCACTCCGATCATCCGTTTCTGGATGGAATCACGCTGGAGCGCCTGGATCGCGAGCATTTCGTCCGTCTCAATGTCGCGCCCGGCACCGAGCCTTACTTGCCCTTCGCGCAAGGCGGATTCGGCACGGCTTCGGGCAAATGCGAATTCGGCGCGGAACATCTCGACTACCGGCCCCCGGCGGAATCCCGCTTCGGCGACGATGCCCTGCGGCGCAAGTACCCGCTGGAGCTCATTTCCTCCAAGAACGACGACAGCATGAACTCGACCTTCGGCAACCGCGCCGGCGTGGATAAAGAGACCTCCATCCTGCATCTTCATCCGGCGGACGCGGAACCCCGGTCGATCCGCACCGGAGACCGCGTGCGCGTTTTCAACGATCGAGGCAGCGTGCTGCTGCAGGCCGAGATCGACGGCGTGGTGCGCCCGGGCGTGGCGCGGTCGCCCTCCACGCGCTGGCTGAAGCAATCGGCGGACCGGCGGAATATCAATGCGCTGACTTCGGACCGGCTCACCGACATGGGCGGCGGACCGACGTTTTACAGTTGTCTGGTTCAAGTAGAGCGATGCGGCGACTGACCGTTTCGCTGGCGATAGGCTTGACCATCGCGGCGATTGCCTGCAAACGCAGTCCGAAACCCGGGGGGGCCGGGCTGGAGCTGCTCAGCGTCGTCCGTATGGATGATTCCCGCGGCGCCGCGCAACTGCTGAGCGGATTCTATTCGCCCGAAGATCATTCGTGGCGCTGGACCGCGGGCAAGTTCAGCGCGGAGTTGAAACCTCCGCCCGGCGCGGGTCAGAACGGTGCGAGACTCGAGTTGAAATTGAACCTTCCTGACGTGGTAGTTCAGCAGCTGGGAGCGATCACGCTTTCTGCCTCGGCCGGGGGAGCCCGGCTCACGCCGGAAAAGTTCACCGAAGCGGGCAACTACGTCTACGCGGCCGATGTGCCGGCGAGCGCTCTCGGACGCGACAGCGTCACCGTCGAATTCTCGACCGACAAAGCGATCCCGCCGGGTAAAGTGGAAACGCGCGAACTGGGCCTGATCGTAACCAGCGTCGGACTGGTGGCTAAATGATCCGTCCCCGCAGGACCACGAGCCGAACCTTCCGCGTATTGCGGATGTCCTCCAGCGGATTGGCCTCCAGCAGAACCAGATCGGCGAGCTTGCCTGGCTCGATCGTCCCCATGTCGGCCAGCTTGCCGAGATAGCGTGCCGGATTGCGCGTGGCGGATTGCAAAGCTTCCATGGGCGACAGGCCGGACTCGACCAGCAGCTCCAGTTCGTGATGGAGGCTCGCGCCCGGAACCACTGGAGTATTGGGGCCCATGTCGGTTCCTGCCAGAAAATCGACGCCCGCGCGATGCATATCTCCGACCAGTTTCTTATGACGCTCCAGCAGCGCGGAGAAGCGCAGCATCCACGCTTCGAACTGTTCCTGGGTAAGGCTCTGCAGGTACGGCATACGGCGCGCGGCGGCCCGATCGGCTAGAAATCCGCGGAGCATAGCCAGAGTCGGCGTGTGCCAGGTGCCGTTCTTCACGAACGTCTTGAACAGCGCGGCGGCTTTGGCTTCGTCGTAGGTGTCGAACAAGCCTTCAGGATTCGGAAACCCCAGCTGCAGCATACGATCGTAACCGGAAATCTCCGGATCATTCATGATGGCGATGCGATCCCGGCGCAGCTCTTCTTCGCGCGTAGAGCAGGCCAGCAGGATGTTGATCAGATGCTCCTGGCTGTGCTGGCCGGCTTCCGAAGCCTCCGCCGGGCTCACCGCTTCCGGCACGTGCCCGGCAAACGGAATGCCGAGCCGTTTCGATTCCTGCGCGATCGCGAAATATGCGTCACGCGTCAGGCTGTTGTAGACTTTCAGGAAATCCGCGCCGGCGCCGGCCAGCGAGGCTACGGCGATCCGAGCTTCCTCCGCGTTCTCTATGGCGAAAGCATCCCTAGGCAGAGGGCCGCCGGTAAGCAGAAGAGGCCCGTCCAGGAATCCTGCAATGACAATGCGGGGGACGTCCGGCCGCACCCGCCAGGACGCCAGAGTCGCGATCGGAATTCCCGAATACATCTCGCGGATGCCCGTAATCCCGTTCTCCACCAGCCGCGGCAGAGCGCTTCCGGAAGCATCCAGATGGACATGCATGTCCCACAAACCCGGGATCAGAAACTTGCCTGTTGCGTCGATGACGCGGGCACCGGGCACAGGCGTGATGTCCTTGCCGATGGCCGCGATGCGGCCGTCAGCGATGGAGACCGAGACATCCTCGCGCGGCATTGCGCCGGTCGCGTCGATGACGGTCGCGTGCTGAAAGATGAGGCTTTGCGAGAACAGCGCGACAGAAGAAAGGGCCCCGAGAGCTAACTGCCGCGAGAACAGACTATTTCCTGTTGAGCTTGATGTTGACCGTGGCGATCTTGCGCTGGTCGAAATTGCTCAGCCGCTTGTTGTCGCTGCTCAGGCCGTTGAAGTCCGCTTTGACTTCGTAATCGGTATCGGCCCGCAGACCGGAAAAGCGGTATTCGCCGTTCTGCTGCGTGATAAACGAACGAACCTGCAGCGTGCGGGTGTCTTTCAACTGCACCACCGCACCCACCGCGGGTTTATCGTCGGGATCCACCACCTGGCCTTGCAGGCTCCGAACGGTAGGATCTTCCTTGTCTTTGTTACGCTGCGCCGGCAGAAGGCTAACGCATGCGAGCGCTAAAACCGCCGCCAGTACCGTGCGTGGAACGCGTTGCATTACGGCTCACCTCGCTTTCTTGGATTCCGGCACCAGCAACAGGGTTGCATTTATCTGCTCCAGGCCTTGAATCTCAATTTCTTCGCGGGCCGCCTGAAACCCTTTTAATGTAGCGCTTATCACGTACGCCTGGGGACCGGGCGGTATCCGGAAGCTGAATTCGCCCCGGGCGTCGCTGATCCGCTCCTGCAGTTTCTTCGCCGGACTGGCCTTAAGGGCCAATACCACCGACGCGCCGGGTTGGGCGAATCCCGGATCGCGGAAGACCGTTCCGGCGATCACCGCGGTCTCGCCTTTCGGCTTGCTTCCCTGTGCCGGCAGACTCTGGACGCAGGAAGCAATCACGACCGCCGCCAGGATGGCCGCCCTAATCTTCGTCGTCTTCATCCTCGTCTTCGTCGTCATCCTCCTCGTCGTAGTCGTCGGCATCTTCGTCGTCATCGTCGTCATCGTCGACGTCATCGTCGTCCGGCTTGAGCTCCAGCGGCGCCACGCTGCTGACATTCAGGTTCTTGCCGCACTCCTCGCAGATGAGAGAATCGCCTTCGTCCAGTTCTTCCTCGTCGACATCGATGTCTGCATTACACAGCGGACAGTGGATCATTTCCGGTCCCCTTTCGCTCGCGCTTGCACGTCATACTCCTGATGCGCCGGTTTTTTCATGCGACTCCAGAATTTTGTTTTACCATGCAAGGCGTCGTTTTCGGGAGCCCTGCACTAGGTCTGAATGTGGTCAGGCGGGTTGCAGATCTCCAGCCGCGCGCTGCAGCGCGGGAAGGGATAACGTCACCAGTGTTTTCTCCAGATCCTCGCCGGATTCGATCATGTACCTCAAGTGGCGGGCGGCCAGACGAGTGCACCATGGATCCGTCAGCGCGTGGCCGGTCTCCTTGCTGAGCGTAAGCAGAAACGGATGCGGCAGAGCGATGACCTTCTCCTGCTTTTCTTCTTTGTCCTCCGGGCCCTCCGTCCACAGGACAAACTTGACGTCCACGGTGTCGGCGTGACGAATGGAGATTCCGGTCTGAAGCCAGCGGAATTCCACTTCCCAGATGCGACCGAAGGGGTCGGGACCAGCCTGGAAGCGGCGAATGTTTTCAGGCATAAACTTCCTCAAGCATAAACTTCAGCGTAGCAAAGCCTCCGCTCGGGCGAGCGCCGCCGCATCCGGGACACTTCCCTGCCCCAGCTGCTGGTTTCCTCCCCCGCGCCCTCCCGATGCCGCCACCGCGGCTTTGATCCGCTCTCCGGCGTGAATGCCCGAATCGTTGGACGCGGCCAGGAGCAGGGACGGCGGCTGATCGCAGACGGCCAGGAATACCGATTTCTCTCCGGCTACGAAAGCCTGGGCGCGGGCGCGCATGGCGTCGTCGATCGAGCCGCGCTGGAGGGCCACGCGCAGCCCGTCTGCACCCGGCGCGGTGGCGGCGTACAGATCCTGCCCTTCCCGCCGGGCGAGCTCGGTGGCCAGGCGCTGGCTGGTCTTTTCGAGCGATTTGTTCCTTTCGATCAGACCCGCAATCAGCTCGGGAGTCTGCTCAGGCGGAACCGATAGCGCGCGGCCTATGGAAGCGGCCAGGCGGTGGTCGGCCCGGGCGCGCCGCAGTGCGCGCTTCCCGCATACGAACTCTATCCGCGTGGTCCCCCGAATCTTTTCCAGCTTGCCGGTAAGAACCAGGCCGATCTCCGCCGCTGTTCTTACATGCGTCCCACCGCAGGCGCTGCGATCGAGCTGATCGATGCTGACAATCCGCAGCGTGCCGGTGCGCGTGGATGCCTTACGCAGTTCTAGACCGCTCGAAGCGTCCTCGAAAGTGATGTGGACCGGACGCGCTTCCGCCGCGATCTCGGCGCAGCGCTCTTCGGCGCGTTCCAGCTGCCCGGCCGTGATCGCCGGAGCCTCCACGTCGATGTTCGAAACTTCCGGCCCCAGGTGAAAGCTGGCCGTTCGGATCTGGAACAACTCTTCCAGCACGGCTGACAGCAGGTGCTGCCCGGTGTGCTGCTGCATGTGGTCGTAGCGCCGGTTCCAATCGAGGATGCCTTGCACTTCCTCGCCCGCCAGCGGCTTCTCGATCAAGTGCGCGATGCGGTCTTCTTCATCGATCACCTCGCGCACGGCCACGCCCCCCAGCGTGCCCAGATCAAAGGGCTGCCCGCCGGAAGCCGGATAGAAGGCCGTCCGATCAAGATACACGCGGAGGCCGTCTTGAGACCTGTCGATGACTCTCGCTTGGAACTCGCGGAGATAACAGTCGTGATAGTAGAGACGTTCGGTCATCTCCGGAGTCTAGGGCGC
>DATIRX010000406.1:0-17436 GCA_035469225.1 Bryobacteraceae bacterium | reverse complement strand
CGCTGTAAAAAGCGTCGTAATCCTGCAGGGGCTGCCCGTAGGGCGAATTCGAGCGCAATGGATCGTCGATCTGGTGCAGCCGGTTGAACATGTTGTTGAACGCGGTCGAGCCGTTCGCGTTGGCGGTGCCGGGGATACCGGCGGCTCCGTTGGTACCGTTAGGCTGATTCAAACGAAAGGGCGCGTAGCTGGCGGAAAGATAGCCGTTTCCGACGCCTCCGCCGGAGTTGAGCGCTACAAAGGCCGGGAAAACCTGCCCCGGCTTGCGCTCCTTGTCCTTCTCGATCGCCACCACGCTGCCGATATTGGGCGCGATATTGCCCAGCGCCGCGGCCGGATTGCGTCCGATCTGGGCCCAGGTCTGGGCGAGCGAATGCACCAAAGCCCACGCGCTCATGGAACGGACCAGAGCGATGTCTCCCAAATGCTGCCCCAGTTTGGGAAAAATTCCCACCGGCCAGTTCACGTTGTTGATGATGGTGGGAGCGATCCGGCTCTGAACCGCCGCGCTCAAGTCGGGGGTAATCTTCAGGTCCCAGCTGTCGCGCGGACTGGGGGCGCCGGTGAGCAGGATGAAGATACAATTCTTGGCGGTGTTCTTGGTGACCATGTTCTGGGTCACGATCGCGGGCGAAGAAGCCGCCTGTTGACCCAGCAGATAGGAGCCTGTGAGCCCGGCCCCGGCCAGCTGGAAAAAGCGCCGGCGACTGAAATCCGGGCGGTTAAAGTACGCGTGGTGGTGATGCGGATACTGGCGGGAGAATTTTTCGGCCGGGTCCTCGAAATACCGTTTCGGCTGGTAGACTTCGTCTGGCATGGTCCGGATCCTCCTAGTAATTGAAGACGAAATCGACCTTGTTGTAGAGGCTCCAGTAAAGGTAGCGGGCCTCCTGAGTCCGGGTCGCCTGGGTCCCCAGGTTTTGCATCGCGGTGCTCATCTCGGCTGCCGTCGGATAGCGTGAGAGCACATTCAAGAACAGTGTGTTGACCAGCTGGTCGTTGGGCAGCGCCAGAGCTTTGACGATCAAGCTGGTGGCGGCGGTCGAATTCACCCGCTGCATCACGAAGTTGTCGTTCATCAGATCGAGAGCCTGCGAAATCGAGCCGTCCCCGCGCCGTTCCTGATCGTCGCGATTGCCGCGCAGGAAGGCGTCCAGGAATGCCGCGCTGGCGCTCCCGCCCGTATTCAGCGGTTCTGGAAGCTTCATGGCCCAGTTGACGGTAGTCGGATTCCAGTTCACGTTGGTGTAGGTTGCGGTGATGCCCGAACTTTGGGTGATCGCGTCCGCCACCTCCTCAGACCACAGCCGGCGGACCAAATGCCGCGCGAATAACGTCTGCGAATTCGGGTCCCACGTTCCGTTGTAGCGCGAAGAAAGCTGATAGGCGCGCGAAGTTGCGATCTCGCGCATGAGCGCTTTCAGGTTGTAGCCGCTGTTGATGAAGTCCTGCGCCAGCGCGTTCAGCAAACGGGCATTGGTCGGCTGCAGCGTGCAGGGGTTCTTATCCGAAGGGCAATCCGTCGGAGGATGATCCGGATCCAGGCGCATCGGGTCGAACTGATTGGACGGGCTCACGATTCCCACGCCGAAGAAGTACTCCCAGATGTAATTCACGGTGGCGCGCGCGAACTGGAAGTCGGAGGTAATCTTCTGTCCTAGAAACGCCCGGTAATCCTGGCCGGCGGGGGCGATCGCGCCGTCGAACATATAGGTAGGCTTGACCGTCTGGATGGCGCCCGCGCAGCGGCCATTTACATCCACCGTGCAGCGAGCCGGGCGATTGCCGGTTGTGGTGTTCAACTGGTAATCGACGTTTCTGCTGTTCTGAACGCTCCACGGTCCGTTGTTACCGTTGGTCCCCAGGGCGTTGGTACGCGACATAAAAGAGGCCATGCCCCAGGCTTGCTGCCGCGTGGTGTAGTAGCCCCACAGGCTCAGCGAATCCAAATGGCCGCGGCCGTTATGGCACAGCAGGCAGTTCAAATGCGAGATGCCCAGGAAGGTTTCAGCGGTGTTGGCCGCCTGCAGGTCGAAGATGTCCTGCACCGGGCCGCCGCCCATGTAACCGCCCACAATGTAATTGATCTCGCCTTGCATATAGCTGCTGGTTCCGGTGGCCGAAATCATCTCACGCGCCATCTGGTCATAAGGCTTGCCGCTGGTCAGCGAGTCGCGGATGTAATTATTGAACGCGACGACGCCCTGGATGTTGCGCTGCATCTGGGTGTTACGCGAATTGTTTTGCAGCAGGTCGCCGAACCAGACAGTCCACTTGTCCACCCATTCCGGTGAAGCCATCAGCGTGTCCACCAGCTTGGCGCGTTTGTCGAGATTGCCATCGTTTACGAAGGCGGTCACCGCGTCGGCAGTCGGGATTCGCCCGGTCAGATCGAGCGTGACGCGCCGCACAAACTCGTAATCCGTGGTGGCCGGCGCAGGAGCCACGCCCGCTTCCGCCAGCGCCTGGAACAGGTACTTATCAATGTTGTTGGTGGTGTGTTGCAGCGTATCGGTGCGGCTGCCGCCCGGGGCCGAGGGCATCGCGTTGGCCACAAACGACGCCATCACGTCGGCTGCGGGAACCAATTGCGCCACCACGTTCGCCGTTAGGGTGGCTCTTTCGATCCGGCGCTGGCCGCCCATGAACTTCTCGCGGTTCGGACCGAAAAAAGTGCAGCTGGGATCGGAGACGGAAAGCTGGTCAGCGGAGGTATCGTTGGAGACAACGTCGGCAGGCGTTTCCAGGCCAGGAGTTTCGGGCGCGGGGTCCTGGGCCCTCGCGATCATGAATCCAGCGGCGGTAATGAGCAGGCCCGCCCCGCACGCCGCCACGATCCTGACTGTCGCCATCCTTAGCTCCTTCCGTTACAACCCGTATACACCAACTCTAACCCGAAGCTGCGCGTGCAGTTGCGGTTTTTGGTACCTAGTACTTCCAGCTTAGTTCCTGTCGCTTCCGAACCTCAGTTCCCGAAGCCCAAGTATTGTACTTCTTCCTCCAGCTGGAGTCCAGACTGGTCCAGCACGCGCTGCTTAAGAGTTCTAATCAACTCCCGCACCTGCCGGGCCGTCCCACCGCCGGCGTTGTAGATCAGATTGGCGTGGTAATCGGCCACCTGGACGCCTCCTACCACCATGCCTTTTGCACCGGCCAGCTGCAGAAAGTACGCGGAGGGGACTTTTCCCTCCCGGATCACCCGCTCGGGGACCTGGGCTCGAACGGACGCGGGAAGCTCGGCCAGCAACAGGTTCTTGAAGATGCTGCCGGCGCAGTGCATGGTTGGGGGATATTTCTCGTTACGAATCTTGAGGATGCCGTCCGCCGTGGAACGCAACTGGGCTGCGTCTCCGGGTGTAAGCCGCAGGGTGGTGTCCAGCACGATCCAGTTCTTGTGCCGCTTGAACACGCTTTCCCGATAGCGGAATTCGCAGGCGGCATTGGCGATTTCCAGAACCGCCAGGCCGTCGAAGAAGCGCACGGATTCGACGAACTCATGGATGGAGTGGCCGTAGGCCCCGGCATTACCGTAGATCGCGCCGCCCACCCAGCCCGGAATGCCAGTCATGGTGTGCAGGCCCTCCAGACCGGCTGCTACGGTCGCATCCACCAGGTCCTGAAGTACGGCCCCCGCGGCGACGCGCACCAGGGGTCCCTGGATTTCGATGCGATTCGCCGTGTAGCGCAAGACGATGCCGGGGAATCCGGCATCGTCGGCGACCAGATTGGATCCGCCACCAATCAGGGCATGGGGAGTGCTGGACTCAGTGACTGCCTTCCACGCCGCCTCCAAAGCCGCTTCCGAAGACGCATCCGCCAGGATGCGGGCGGGGCCTCCGATGGCGAAACGCGTCAGCGAGCTCAACGGAACGTTTTCGGTACACTTTAAGTCAGGAATCGCGGCCAGTCGCTGCATTCCACTTCAGCGTAATATGTTTCCCGGATTTTCTCCCGAAGCTCTGAAATTTCTGCGAGGCCTGGAGCGAAATAATCGCCGCGAATGGTTCCAGCCGCGCAAAGAGATCTTCGATACGCATCTGAAGGCTCCCATGGTTGAGCTGGTGGAAGCCATCAATGCGGAACTGCTGCGCTTCGCGCCGGACCATATCACAGATCCGAAGAAAGCCATCTACCGGATCTATCGCGACACACGGTTCAGTGCGGACAAGACACCGTATAAGACCCACCTCGGGGCGATCTTTCCGAACCGGAATCTGGGCAAGCAAACCTCGGCGGGATTCTATTTTCATGTCACCGCGAAGCGTGTGGGAATCGCGGCGGGTTCCTACATGCCCGGTCCGGACGAGCTGAAGCCGGTGCGGGCGTGGCTGGCCGAAAACCACGCGGCCTTTCGCAAGGCTTCCAAAAAACCTCAAACGTTACTGGGGAAACTTCAGGGAAGCAGCGTGACGCGCATGCCGAAAGGCTTCGCGTCCGATCATCCGGCCGAGGATTTGATTCGCATGAAGCAGTGGCTGTACTGGGTGGAACTCGACGTGAAGCTGGCGACTACGCCGCGGCTGCTGCCGGAACTGGTAAAACGCTTCCGCGCAGCCGCGCCCGTGATCACGATGCTGAACGCCCCTTTACAAAAATCGGCCCGAGCTACTTCGATGAATCTGGCCTAAGGTTGTTGACTACCTTGAACACTCCGCTGACGCCGTTCGCGGCGATCCCGGCCACGTCCTTGTCCATCTGGTTCGCCACGGCGCCTTCCAGCGTGACATTCCCGTTCTTCACGATAATGTGGATCGGAGGGACGGCGCCCATCTGGTAGCGCTGCAGCGAAGGCTTCGAATAGATCGCGCGATACACCGCCACCCGGATCTGATCGTCGTTGCCCGATAGCGGCATCACCTCGATTTGGTTATCCACCGCGGATACGCCTTCAATGCTCTTCACGGCCTTCTCGGCGTCGCTCTTGAGCTTAGGTTCCCGGACCTGCCCGAACAGTGTGACCTTGGACCCATCCACGCGGTAAGCCAGGTTGTCAAAAACCCCGTAGTAGGGCAACGTGACCAGCTCGTGACGGACTTCCTTTACGAGGTCCGCTGCGAACATAGTCAGGGGCAGCAAGAACAGGAATAACTTTTTCATTTGCTTGTTGGATGCAGGCCAAACCCAATTGTTTCAGGCGGCGCGGGACGGAACCCGCAACCCGCTCCACTCTTCGCAGATCAGCATGGAGTTGGCCGGGTTTTTGGAGGAGTACTTCAGGCTGGCTGCACCGATAAGCCGTTCCGGCTCAATCGGAAGGAGATGGCGGAGGTCGGTGAGATCCTGGGATGCCTCATACTGGACCCCGCGCACCGAATACGAATAATACAGCAGGGCATCGGTGGCTTCCAGGATGAGCGCGTCGCCCAGCCGGCCATGCCGGTGCAGATCCAGACGCCGCTTGCGCTCCCGTTTTTCGGGATTGGCGCGCATAAGCCGGATGGTCAGTCGAATGCCAAAGCCGACGGCTCCAGCTCCTACGGCTCCCAGGATGGCCAGCTTTGTGCCGGGTGACATGTGCGAGTGTTTAGCGAGCGGCCGGGGCGTCCTGAAACGCCTTGGCGTAGTCTTTGAGAAACTGGTCCAGTCCTTTATCGGTCAGCGGGTGATTAAACAGTGCATCCAGAACCTTAAAGGGCATGGTCCCGACGTGCGCGCCGGCTTTGGCCGAATCGATCACATGGTTGGAATGCCGCAGGGAAGCGGCCAGAATCTGCGTCGTGAAGCTGTAGTTTTTGTAAATCTGGGCGATATCGCGGATCAATTCCATGCCGTTCCAGCCGGTATCGTCCACGCGCCCGACAAACGGACTGATAAAATAAGCGCCGGCTTTCGCGGCCAGGATCGCCTGGCCGGCGGAAAAGCACAGCGTCACATTCACGCGGATGCCTTCGCGGCTGAAGATAGAGCAGGCCCGGATGCCGTCGCGCGTCAGCGGCACTTTTACCACCACGTTCCTGTGGATCTTGGCCAGCTTGCGGCCTTCCACCAGCATCCCTTCGGTCTCGGTGGCGACCACTTCGGCGCTGATGTCGCCGTTGACGATGTCGCAGATCTTGCGGATCTGCTCCTCAATGGGGACGCCTTCCTTGGCGATCAGGGTGGGATTGGTGGTGACCCCGTCGACCACGCCCCAGCGGGCGCCGGCTTTCAACTCTTCCAGATTCGCGGTATCCAGAAAGAAACGCATGCGGGGTGCTCCCGATTTCAAGTGTAGCATCGAACCCCCGAAATCGTATATATTAAAGGTGTTTCCACGGCTCCGTCCGCCGTCCTGCGAAAGCACAACGGAGCCGACTTCGGATGACCATATTCGTACCGATTCCCGCGTTCTTACTGGCTGGTGCGCCTTCTCTGAGCAACCAGTTCATCGACGCGCTGTACGACAACACCTTCGCCGGCATTCATCATCTGGAGTTCTTTGACTGGGCGATCATGGTGCCGTATTTCGCGGTGCTGGCTGTGCTCTCCGTCTACGGATTGCATCGCTACGAGACCATTCGCGGCTATATGAAGCATCACAAGCGGATGGCGGCAGCCGCGCTGCCGGTACGTTTTACGCAGCTGCCCAAGGTAACCATCCAGCTTCCTATTTTCAACGAGCGCTTCGTGGTGGAACGCCTGCTGGAGCAAACCGCGAAGATGGATTACCCTAGGCACCTGCTGCAAATCCAGGTGCTGGACGATTCCACCGACGATACCCACACGTTCACCGAAGAGCTGGTCCGCGAGTATCGCCATTCCGGACTGCCCATCGAGTACATCCACCGTACGAATCGCCACGGATATAAGGCTGGCGCGCTCGAAAATGGGCTGAAGACCGCCACCGGCGAAGTGGTCGCGGTGTTCGACGCCGATTTTCTTCCGCCCTCGGATTTCCTCCAGCGCACGGTGCACCATTTCACCGACCCAAAGGTCGGCGTGGTGCAGACGCGCTGGACGTATCTGAATCGCGGACACAACGTACTGACCGAAGTACAGGCGATCCTGCTGGACGGTCACTTCGTTCTGGAACACATCGCGCGATCGGGCGGCGGCCTGTTTTTTAATTTCAACGGCACCGCGGGTATCCTGCGGAAATCCATGATCGAAGATGCCGGGGGATGGCAGCATGACACGCTCACGGAAGATTCCGACCTGAGCTATCGCGCCCAGCTCAAAGGCTGGAAGTTCGTCTACGATCCTTCGGTGGAGTGTCTTTCGGAGCTGCCGGTAGAGACCTACGGGTTCCAGGTGCAGCAGTCCCGCTGGGCCAAGGGCTTGACTCAGGTGGCGATGAAGCTGTTGCCGTCGATTCTGCGGTCGAAACTGCCGTGGCGCGTCAAAGCCGAAGCCTTTTTCCACCTGACACCCAACATCGGCTACCCGCTGATGATCGTGGTGAGTGCGCTGATGCTCCCGGTGATGATCGTGCGCTTTTACATGGGCTGGCTGGAAATGCTGCTCATCGATCTGCCGCTGATCGCGGCGTCGTTCTGGTCGATCTCGGCGTTCTATGTGGTAGCCCAGCGTGAGCTGTTCCCCAACAACTGGAAACGATCTTTGCTGTTCCTGCCGGCGTTGATGGCGGCCGGCGTGGCCCTGACTATCATCAACACCAAAGCGGTGTTTGAGGCGCTGATCGGACATCAAACCGCGTTCGCGCGTACGGCCAAGTACGGCGCTCAGAAAACGTCGACTGCGAATGTGCAGTATCGCCGGCGCAGCGGGTGGCTTCCCTATGCCGAGCTGGCGGCCGGCGCGGGCTTCCTGGCGATCATTGTCTACGCGATCCAGTCGTACAACTACCTGGCGATTCCGTTCCTGCTCCTGTTCGTCGGGGGCTACTTCTGGGCCGGCGTCACCACCTTGTGGAACGAGTATCAAGGCAAGCTGGCCTTCGACCGGCAGCGCGAATTGGCCGCGACGCAGCAGGCGCAAGCCGCAAAAGCCTAGCTATTTGGCGAGCTCAGCCTGTTTCTTCTTAGGCAGCCTGGCGACCACCAGTTCGTAGGAACGTGAGATCAGAGCTTTGATCTCGGTCCGCGGCAACGCGTCTTCCCGCTCGAGAGCCACCCAGTGCGAGCGCGCGGAATACGGCGCGGGTATCACGCCGGGCCGCTCTACCAGCTCCGCGAAGACTTCCGGCGTGCACTTGAAGGACATCACCACTTTGTGACTGGACTCTCCTAACACGACGACGGCATACATCTTGCCGCCGATCTTGAACACCAGATCGTCGCCCCACAGGATTTGTTCGGTGGTGTGCGGAAGCGAGAGACAGTGCTTGCGGACCCACTCGACGTTCATGTCAGGGACGATACGTCGCGCTTTGGATTTCCGTCTCCCAGACCTTCACTTCGCGAATGCGAACGGGCACGGGAGTGTTGGCCAGCCCGCCGGTCATCTCCGTGCAAATGTACTCGGCGATATTTTCGGCCGACGGATTCTTCACGTCGAAGGGCGGAGTCTCATTCAGGTTCTGGTGATCCAGGCGAGCCAGAATCTCGCCCATCAGATTCTTCACGTCGATGAAATCCACCAGGAGGCCGGCGTCGTCCAGCCGCTCCCCGGCCAGCACCACTTGCACCTTGAAGTTGTGCCCGTGGAGGTTCTCGCAACTGCCTTTGTAATTCCGCAGCGCGTGGGCCGCCGCAAACGTCTGATCTACAGTGACTTCAAACATGTTTAAAAAACTTCTCTACGTCTTCCCGTCTGGTTGTAAAACCGTACTCGGGCAGGCTGTCGAAAAAGATCTGCCCATAGCGCGTCTTCGATATCCGATGATCCAGCAGCGCCAGCACCCCGCGATCCGTGCGGCTGCGGATCAGCCGTCCAAAACCCTGCTTCAGCGCGATAGCGGCCTGCGGAACCTGGTAACCGTTGAAGGCATCCCCGCCATCGTTCTTGATCGCGGCAATCCGAGCTTCCACCACGGGATCGCTGGGTACCGCGAACGGCAGTTTATCGATGATAACGCAACTGAGTTGTTCTCCAGGCACATCCACGCCCTGCCAGAAGGAAGACGTCGCAAACAGCACGGCGTTGGGCGTGGCGCGGAATTCTTCCAGCAGCGCGTTGCGCGGCCCCGTGCCTTGCAGCAGCGTCTGGTAGGGAACTTCCAGCGAGACGCGATCGTAGATTAGCCGCATCTGCTGGTAGCTGGTGAACAGCACGAAGGCGCGTCCCCGGCTCAGGGTGAGGATCTCGACAATCTCCTGGGCCGCGGCGGCGCCAAATGCGGGACTACGGGGATCCGGCAGATTCTGCGGGACGTAGAGCAGAGCCTGCTTCTTGTGATCGAAGTGGCTGGGAACCAGCTCGGTGCGAGCGGCGCGCAGACCCAGACGGCGCAGTACGTAATCGAACTCTCCAGCCACCGCCAGGGTCGCCGAAGTGAGGATGGCCGTATCCACGCGGTCGAATAAACGTTCGTCCAGAAGCTGCGAAACTTCGATAGGCGTGGCCTGCAGGAACGTCCGGCGCCCGCGGCGCTCGATCCAGTAGACGTAACGCTTGTCGGGGGTCCCGTTCTTGCCTTCCATCCAGAACTGCAGGCGGCCGGCCATCTCGCGGGCGCGCGCCACCAACGGAAGCGCCTCGTCGGGCGGAGCCTTCAGCAGCTCCAGCTGCAGGGTTACCAGTTCCAGAGCGCGCAGCACGTCGCGATAGGCTTCCTCGTGTTTCTCCAGGAAAGCCTCATGGGCGCGGAATCCGCTGCGGCCTTCGGCGGCGGCGAACAAGTTGAAGAACTGCGCCGCGCGATCGGTGAGCGTGATCAGGAAGGTGTCCAGCTCCTTGCTACCGAACTGCTTGCGGTTCGCCAGAGCCACCACGTCGCGCGCCAGGTCCTCGAACTGGCCGCTGGAAATGGCCACGCCGAAGTACTGCCCGGCGACGTCCTCCAGCTCGTGCGCCTCGTCAAAGATCACGGCGTTGTAATCGGGAATGATGGCGCCGCGCTCTTCTTCTTTCACGGCGAGATCGGCGAAAAAGAGGTGGTGATTGACGATGATGAGGTCGCTTTCACTGGCCTTCTGGTGCATCCTGGTGATGAAGCAGCGCTCGAACTGCGGGCACTTCTGACCGCTGCACAATTCGCCGCGCGCGTCCATTTTCGCCCACACCGGGCTGTTCTCCGGAAGGGTCTTGATCTCGGCGCGATCGCCGGTTTCCGTGGTTTTTTCCCAGGCGCGGATCACCTGAAAATCGGCGACCTCTTCCAAGCCGTCCAGAACCGGCTCGCTTTCGGCGTCGTAGATTTTCTGGCGGCAGGCGTAGTTGGCCCGGCCTTTCATGTAGCAGGCGCGCAGCGGACCCAGATGTTTTTCCAGAAAGGGAATGTCTTTGAAGAACAGCTGTTCCTGAAGATTCTTGGTGCCGGTGGAGATCACCACGCGTTTACCGGAAAGAATCGCGGGAACCAGGTACGCCAAAGTCTTGCCGGTGCCCGTACCGGCCTCGACAACCAGGTGTTTCTTCTCGGCCAGCGCGCTCTCGACAGCCTCGGCCATGCGGAGCTGTCCCTCGCGGTATTCGAAACCGGGATGCCACTCGGAAAGCAGTCCTTTACGGCCAAAGAACTGGCGGACGGTGAGAGTCTTGGGGGATGCAGCCACCTACAGCACGATTCTAGCAGCGCCCCGGTCGCTGCCCCCGCCCTAGCCCCGTCCGTCAGGACGGGGGACGGGATGCTTAGAACGCCTGAGCGGAGGTGATGCCGGTGGCCTCCAGCGCCACTTGCATCTTTTCGAGCGCCGACTTGTGGATCTGCGAAACCCGGCTCTCATTGATCCCCAGGATGCCGCCGATTTCCTTCATGGTCATTTCGTTGGTGTAGTACAGCAGGACCACTTTCTGATAGCGCTCCGGCAGCGTCTTCATGGCGTCGCCCAGGACGCTGCGCAGTTGCTCCCGCGCGCAGATGGAATCGGGATGGGTTTCGGGTTTGCTCGGGAAATCGGGGGCTGGAAGATCGTCGCCTTCGTTGCCACGGGTGGAGGCTGAGATCAGACCTACGTTGCGAAGGTCGATCATCATGGTGCGCCACCGTTCGGCGTCCATGCCAAGCTTTTGGGCGACTTCGCCTTCGGTGGGATTGCGCTGCAGCTCGGCAGCCAGATCGCGGGTGGCTGCTTCCACTTGCTTGTGGCGGCGGCGCATGTCCCGCGAAGCCCAGTCGAGCTGGCGCAGGCTGTCCAGAATCGCGCCCTTGATGCGGTGCTTGGCGTAGCTGGAAAACACCACCTGTTTTTCGGGATTGAACTTGCTGGCGGCATCGAACAAGCCCAGGATGCCGGCGTGGACCAAGTCGTCCAGATCCACGTGCACCGGAAGGTTCTCATGGACCCGCACGGCGATGGCTTTCACCAGCGGCACATGCTCCAGCACGACGCGGTCGCGCCGGGCCAGTTTTGCGACCTGCTGCGCTGCGGCCTTCGAGCCAGCCGAGCTCGCCGGAGCGGCGTGCCGGATGGTGGTGCTCGCCACCGGCTTGGCGGGAACGCGCTGGCGGCTGTTGGGAACCGCGCGAACCGGCGTCTTTACTTCCTGGCGGATCACTGTGGTTCCTCTAACCGGGCTCGCTGTACGCGCTTTCGCTGGCATAGTCATCGCTTTCCTATCCTCCTGGTGGACCCCAGCCGCCCTCGGCAGCCTGGCTGAAATTTCCTGAACGCTTTCCCTAAGTGCACGCCCCGGACCAACTGCAGCCCTGTTGAAAGAATGAATTCTTGCCGATGAGATGAACGCGTCCCCAATAGGGGGTTATTGGTTTTAGAATCAGCGCGAACGGCTGATGTTTCGGAGTGACGCCGGAAGCTGCGCGGCAGTATCTGCGTTATCCCCGCCATGAGGGCATTCCCGTTTTGGAACTGGCCAAGCACTGGTTTATCTCTAAATGAAACAAGCGTCCCTGATCGGTACTGATGACGAGTCAGAATTCAGGGTTAAACAGAAGCTTAAGGCCAGGAGAGACGGGAGTATCTCGACGATTCACCTTAGGTACGGCTACTAATCTGTCCGACCAAGCCTATGCCGTGTGCTTAGTCCTGCCGGTCTTTTAGGACCACCAGCCACGTCTTGAACGCGAAAGCCCCTAGAAAGATCCAGGTGGCCAGGCGAATGGTGCCATCCAGCGTGAAGAAGGCCAGAAGCGCCAGGACCGCATACGTGGACACCGCGATTGCAAACTTCCGGTTCATTTCTCGTGGTTCCACTATGGCTTAGGCGGAAGGTTATAGGAGAAGGCCATTTGGAGCCGAATCTGGTCGCCTTTGTAGGCCGGTGGGAGCGGCGGGAACGGGTTGGAGGCGCTAATACCGGCTACGGCGGCCCGGTCGAACGCAGTGATGCCCGAGGTGGAAGCAATCACCAGCTTAGGCACGCCCCCCGTACGATCGATGCTGAATTGGATCAGCACCAGGCCCCGGCGCCCCATGCGCGCGCTATCCGGCACGATCGACAGCCAATTGCGGCGGACCCGGGCCAACACCTGCAGCAGATAGGGCTTGAAGTCGACGCCCAGGGGATCACTCAGCAATTGCATCTGTCTCAGCGAGGTCGCCTCGCTGGCGCCTTCGGGCGAGATCACCAGGCCACCCGCCCCGCCCGACCGCCCGGCCGCGCGATTGAGCTCATCCAAGGCCGTGTTGGGGAGCTTGATGGCGGGGTTATCGGGAAGCGCCACAGGAGAGGCAGCCGCATTCACATCTTCCAGAACAATCTTTGGCTTGTCGATGGGCTGAGGCAGGGCGGGAATCACTCCCGGAAGCGGAGGGGCCGTTACCGCGGCTTGAATCTGGGGCGGCACAGGGATCGCCGCCGGGGGAGCGATGGGACCGGCCGGGGCGGGCGGCACGAAGGACCGCGCCTTGGCGGGAGCCTCCTTGAGTGCGCTCCGGACGTCCAACTGGGGTGTGATTTTACCCTTGTTGGGATCTTTCTGAGTCACCTCGGAAATCTTCGGGGCGACCAAGGGCACGGCCGCTTTGCGAAAGTCCGCGGTGATGATGGTCCCCTTGGATCGGCCGCCTGTATCGGGAAGGGCGATCAGCGTGGCCACGACAATGGCGTGGACGGCCAGGGAGCCCAGAGCGGCGCCCAAGATTCGCCTGGACGTAACCGGCTCCTGCCACTCGGGAAATAACTCGAGTCGGTCACCATCGTTAGGATTTGCCCGGGACATTGAGCGCCTGAGCTACTAGACGTGCATGCGCCTCAATTTTATCAAGAATGTCGCAAGCCACCTCCAGAGCTGCCAGACCTTGCCGGCCGGTCACTCTGGGAGCAGACCGTGAAACGACGCATTGGAAGAAGTTTTCCAGCTCCAGGCGCAGAGGCTCGTCCTTGACCGCGGGAAGGGGCGCGTACCCGATGGACATGGGCGGTTTGACGGTGAAGCGAACCGCATCCTGCCGCGAGTAATCCAGGGAAATATACTCGTGCGGCTGGAACAGCCGGAGCTTGCGCACGCGCTCGGTAGAGACCCGGCTGGCCGTGAGATTCGCCACGCAGCCGCCGGGAAACTGCAGGCGCACGTTGGCGATATCCACCTTCTCCGACAGAATATGGATGCCCGCGGCGCGGATCTCCTCGGGCGGCTGCCCGGTCAGCGTCAGTACGATGTCGATATCGTGGATCATCAGATCCAGCACCACGTCCACATCCAGGCTTCGGGGGCTAAATTCGCTGAGCCGATGCACTTCGAAGAACAGCGGCTGGGTGATCACGGCTTCGAGCGCCATCACCGCGGGGTTGAATCGTTCCAGGTGCCCGACTTGCAGGATTCGTCCGGTGCGAGCGGCGGTTTCGACCAGCTGACGGCCGGCCTCGGTGGAATGGGCGATGGGCTTTTCGATCATGACGTCCAGGCCGAGCTCCATCAGCCGGCAGCCGATGGGGGCATGGGTGAGGGTCGGGCTGGCCACCACGGCCGCATCGGCGTGGCCGGCCAAGTCCTCGAGCGACGTTAGAACGCGGCAGGTGTGAGTTCCGGCGGCCTGGGCCGCACGTTCGCTGCTGGTATCGAGCACACCGGCCAGCTCGGCGTGCTCGGATTGCTCGATAATGCGCAGGTGGTTCCGGCCGAAGCTACCGGCTCCGACTACGGCGACACGGGGTTTCGATAGGGTGGGCAAAACTGTAGGGGCGAGGCATGCCTCGCCCGCGTGCTACTTCTTCCCCGCCTGCATGGCGGCCATACGAGCCTGCTGTTCGCGCGTGAGGTGCGGGACCAGGCCGAGCATGCGCTGAAGCACCATGAGCTGCGCACGATGATGCATCTCATGCTCTTTCGCCCCTAGCAGCATCTCGAAGCGGGTCTTGGTGGGAGGCTGCATTCCCGCGGGGAAACTCACGGTTTCGCCCAGGAATTCCTCGGATAATCCTTCCAGCATTCCCACGAACTGGTCGCCGCTGGTGCGGAGGAGCTGAATGATTTCCGCTTTGCTGCGGGATTTCTTCTCTTCCTCCAGGATGGGGTGCATGAAGCTGTAGAAATTGAACCCCTCCAGAGTTTTGAGCTTCTGCTCGCCGTGCAGCAGGGTTGAAAAACGCGTGCCGGTGGCGATGTGCACCAGCGTCTGGGCCACGGTGCGCGAATCGGATGCGGCCTGAAACGTGTATTTGTCCTCGGGGATCTCTTCGGCGATCTTGATGGTATTATTTCGGACCGTGCGGAATGCAGCGGCCAGTTCTTTTCCTGAGTAGTAGTTCATCACTCACCATTGTAAGACGTCGGATTCCGGACTGCTAAAATTAAGATCTTCCATGGAAATCGAGAAAGTATATGAGCCCCAGCGGTTCGAGCCGCATTGGGCCAAATGGTGGGTGGACCAGAAGCTCTTTCAGCCGGAGCCGGCCCTTTCTGAAGAACATCGGGGCGATGCATACTTTTCGCTGGTCATCCCGCCGCCCAATGTCACTGGCTCCCTGCATATGGGCCACATGTTCGAGCATTCCATCATCGATGCGCTGATCCGCTGGCATCGCATGCGGGGCGAACGCACGCTGTGGCTTCCGGGCACCGATCACGCCGGCATCGCCACGGAGCTGATGGTGGACCGCCAACTGGCACAGCAGGGAATCCAGAAACGCGAGCTGGGCCGCGAGGCGTTCCTGAAAAAGGTCTGGGAATGGAAAGCCCAGCACGGCGGACGCATCGTGGAGCAGATGAAGCGCGCCGGCGATAGCTGCGACTGGTCGCGCGAGCGATTTACGCTGGATCCCGGCCTGACGCGGGCGGTGCGGGAAGCTTTCGTGCGGCTGTATGAAAAAGGACTCATCTATCGCGCCAATTACATCGTCAACTGGTGCCCGCGCTGCCAGACCGTGCTCTCCGATCTGGAAGTAGCGCACGAAGACGAACAGGGGCATCTGTGGCATATCGCGTATCCGGTTAACGGAAGTTCGATGAAGCTGGTGGTCGCGACCACTCGCCCCGAGACGATGCTGGGGGACACCGCGGTGGCCATCAATCCCAAAGACCCGCGTGCCCGGGAGCTGGCCGGCAAGACCGTGCGCCTGCCGTTGATGGATCGCGATATTCCGATCATTCTGGATGAAATGGCCGAGCTCGGATTCGGTTCAGGCGCAGTCAAGATCACGCCGGCGCACGATGCCAACGACTTCGAGGCCGGCAAGCGCCACAACCTGCCGAGCATCCAGGTGATCGACACCAGCGCGAAGATGACGGCGGCGACGGGGAAGTTCGCCGGCCTGGATCGCTATGAAGCGCGCAAGCAGGTAGTAGCGGATCTCGAAACGCTCAAGTTGATGGAGAAGATCGAGCCGTACCGGCTGAGCGTCGGCAAGTGTCACCGCTGCAAGACCGTGGTGGAGCCGCTGGTTTCCAAACAGTGGTGGATGAAGATGAAGCCGCTGGCCGAGCCGGCGATCAAGGCCGTGGAAGACGGCCGCATCACCTTCGTGCCCGCGAACTGGGCCAAGACCTACTTCGAGTGGATGTACAACATCCGCGACTGGTGCATTTCGCGGCAACTGTGGTGGGGCCATCGCATTCCGGTGTGGCATTGCGGGGCGTGCGGCGAAGTTACCGTATCGCGCGAAGATCCGGCGGCATGCTCGAAGTGCGGGTCAAAGAACATAGAGCAGGATCCCGACGTGCTCGACACGTGGTTTTCGAGCGGCTTGTGGCCCTTCTCAACGCTGGGCTGGCCCGACGATACCGCGGACCTGAAGACGTTCTATCCGACGTCGCTGCTGGTAACCGGGTTCGACATCATCTTCTTCTGGGCCGCGCGCATGATCATGTTCGGCCTGGAGTTCATGGGCGACGTTCCGTTCCGGCAGGTCCACATTCATGGGCTGGTGCGCGACGCCGAACGCCAGAAGATGTCCAAGACCAAAGGCAACACCATCGATCCGCTCATCATTAACGACAAGTATGGGACCGACGCTGTCCGTTTTGCACTGCTGGTCAGTGCCGCGCCCGGCGGCGATGTCGCGGTGAGCGAAGAGCGCATCGATTCGGAAAAAGCCTTCGCCAACAAGATCTGGAACGCCTCTCGATTGCTGTTCAGCAAGCCCCGGGAGGGTTCGGGCAAGCCGGTTTCGCTCGCCGACCGCTGGATCGCCAGCCGTCTGAACGCCTGCGCCGGGGCGGCCAATCGCAACTTCGAGCAGCATCGCTACGATCAGACCGCCGATGAGCTGTATCACTTCTGGTGGGATGATTTCTGCGACTGGTACCTGGAGCTGAAGAAGCTCGACGAGGACTGGAGCTTCGCGTATACGGTGTACGAGAAGGCGCTGCGGCTGCTGCACCCGCTGATGCCGTTCCTCACCGAGGAGCTGTGGCAACGGCTGGAGATGCCGGGGAAATCGATCGCACTGGCAGCGTATCCAGTGTTTTTGCAAAACGAACCCAACCCGGAAGCCGAAGCCGAAATGGCAACTCTTAAGGAGATTGTAACTTCGGCGCGCGCGACGCGTGCGGACAACAACGTGGATCAGAAGCAGGTAGTGGAAGGGATTCTGTACGCAAGGGACCGCGCGTTTCACGTGGCACAGGCGAACGAAACCGCTATCTCACGGCTGGCAAGGGTGAAGCTGGATTTGCGCAACCAGGCGCCTCCGGGCGTGGATGCAGAGTTCGTGCTGCAGCTGCAGCTTAAGGTGGATCGCGAGCGGGTATCGAAGGAGATCGCTGAGCTGGAGAAAGTGATCGCGAACTCCGAGCGGCAGTTATCGAACCAGGCTTTCCTGGCCAAGGCTCCTGAAAAAGTGGTGGCGGGCATGCGGCAGAAGCAAGCCGAATATGAGGCACAGGTTGCCAAACTCCGCGCCGCACTTTGATCTGGATGGCGTAAGGGCGCGGCTGCCCGGACGGCGCATCGATTGGTTCGAGAGCCTGGATTCGACGATGCTGGAGGCTCGACGCAACCTCGATCCTGGAAGGATCGTAGGGGCGGAGGAGCAGACCGCCGGGATGGGCCGCCA
>DATIRX010000405.1:0-16389 GCA_035469225.1 Bryobacteraceae bacterium | reverse complement strand
ATCAGCTTCACTCCGAATGCAGCCCTGTACGGCATCGAAAACACCAACCGCGGATGCGGATTCAATACACCGTTCGTGATCGGCAAGGAAGTCCCGCCGGCGCGTTCGATCGATGGCACCCGGCCCGGCCTGGGAATCCAGACCGGCAAAGCGGATTTGGTCGACAGCAACTCGGACGCGGTGAATCCCGGCGGCGTGCCCTTGTTCCGGAACGGCGTGGTCGTCGGCGGCGTCGGCGTGGCGGGCGCGGCTCCCGTGTTGAGCGAGTATGCGGCCTTTAGTGGAGCCATCGGCGCGGGATTCGTGCCCACGCCGGCCGCGCCCGGTGTAATCTTCATCGACGGAATCGAGCTGCCGTTTGTCAGTCAGACTACGGCGCCTGAGGGAATCGCCGCCGGCAGTCTTCAGGGCGACTTTCTCATCGGACCTGTGGATAGTCCGGCGCCTGCGCCCGAAGGCGATCTGGTTGCTCCCCGAGACGGATCCGCGCTGACCGCCGCGGACGTCCGCCGGATCATCGACCGCGCCATCGACACGGCAGACAAAACGCGGGCCATCATCCGCCTGCCGATCGGCTCTCGCACGCGCATGGTGATTGCCGTGGCGGATCTGGATGGAACCGTCCTGGGTTTGAATCGCATGCCGGATGCGACGTTTTTCAGCATCGACGTGGCGCTGGCCAAAGCGCGCAACATGGTCTATTTCAGTTCGCCCGCGGGCGCCGCAGATTTGCCGGGAACTCCCGCGGGCACGGCGCTGACGAATCGCACCGTCGGCTTCGGCGCGCAGCCTTTCTTTCCGCCCGGCATTGACGGCTCGGATCGCGGGCCGTTCTTCGATTTATACGTGAAGGATGCGATCAACGCCTGCGCCCAGGGATCGCAAGCGGCCAATCCGAACCAGAACGGGATCGTATTCTTCCCGGGCGCTTTGCCTCTGTACAAGAACGGCGTCCTGGTAGGAGGGCTGGGCGTCAGCGGCGACGGAGTGGAGCAGGATGACTACGTGACGGCGGCGGGCGCGCTGGGGTTCGAGGCAGCGCCGGATTCTCGCGCCGACCGCGTCTTCATTAACGGCGTGCGGATGCCTTATCTCAAATTCCCGCGCAATCCCACCCAGTAGCTACAGCGTGACAACCAAGCCCTCG
Source organism: Bryobacteraceae bacterium (assembly GCA_035469225.1). Taxonomy (GTDB): domain Bacteria; phylum Acidobacteriota; class Terriglobia; order Bryobacterales; family Bryobacteraceae; genus Palsa-187. The sequence continues at coordinate 15,242 of DATIRX010000405.1, read as the reverse complement.
CGGGCAGCAGCCGCCCTATCGAACTCTGCCATCGCCCGCCGTTCCGATTCCGCTACATCCGCGTCGGTATGAGCCGGGTCGAAGTGAAATAGGAACAACCGTCCGACTCCCGCGTCCCGAGCCACCCGGGTCGCCTCGCGCCAGGTGCTGTGGCCCCATCCGCGATGCGCAGCGTACTCCTCATCGTTGTACTGCGCGTCGTAGATCAGCACATCGGCTCCCGACGCATAATCGCGCAATACCCGGTCGAGCTCGGCATTGCCGTGCTCCAGGTCGGTCGCATACACGATGCTCTTTCCGCCGGCCTCGATGCGGTATCCGTAGGCTCCTTGAGGATGATGCAGGGGGAAAGATTCCACCGAGACCTCGCCGATCTTGACGCGCTCGGACTTCAGCTGCGAAAAGCGCAGGCGCGCCGAGGCATCCGCGAGGTTCACCGGAAAGTACGGCGTTCGCATCTGGCCTTCCAGGATTCGGCGGGTTTCCTGGCCGGAAGTCCAGGAGTGCACGTCCAGCGTGGTGGTGGGCAGGAACAGGGGCCTGAAATACGGGATCCCCTGAATATGATCCCAATGAAAATGCGTTAGGAACAGGTTGGCCGCACAATTCTGCCCGGCGAACTCGGTGGTGAGCTGTTGCCCCAGCTCCCGTATTCCCGAGCCTCCGTCGAAGATCAGAACCTGGCCGGACGCATCGCGGATCTCAATGCAGGCTGTGTTGCCGCCGTATACCAGCTTGTCTTTTCCGGGCGCGGGCGTGGATCCGCGAGCTCCCCAGAAACGCATTTGCAGTGGATGGCCGGTTCTCATGAGTCTCACGCAGCCGGCGTACGTTGCACGATCTTCTCCCAATCGACCGAATAGACCCGCACTTGAGCGTCGCGCCCTTTCACGCTGATCAGCCCGAGGTCATGGAACAGGTCGCCCCCGCCGGCCGCGGCATGCATGGTTTCTGAAATCAGAATCTGGCCGGGCTCAGCACGGCTGACCAGCCGGGCGGCGATGTTCACGGTGTCGCCGATGGCGGTGTACTGCATGCGCTCGACGGATCCGATGTTGCCCACCACGGCCGGTCCATGGTGCAACCCGATGCCGATCCGCAAAGGCGCTAGCCCGCGTTCGATGCGCTCCGCGCTCAGCCTGGAAACCTGCTGCTGCATGCGCACCGCGGCCACCAGCGCGTTCCGGGGACTGCGGTCGGAAGGGATGGGCGCGCCGAACAGGGCCATGACGCAATCGCCGATAAACTTATCCAGCGTGCCGTTGGACTGGAAGATGGCCGCGGTCATCACCGCGAAGAAGTCATTCAGCAGGTCCACCACTTCGCGCGCATCCATCTGCTCGGAAAGCGGCGTAAAGCCGCGGATATCGGCGAACAGCACGGTCACCGGCTGCAGAACGCCGCCCAGCTCCATCGATCCGCCCTTGGAAGTAATCAGGTCCACCACCTGCGGAGGAAGATAGCGCCGCAGGTTGGACCGCTCCACGTCCTGGCGCGACAGTTCTTCGCGCACCAGGCAGTTCGCCAGCGCCATGCCCGCCTGCGCGGCAATGATGGTGAAGGTGTGAAAGTCTTCCTGCGAGAATGCGTCGGCGCGCATCAGATTGTCGGCGTACAGGACCCCCAGCATGCGTCCCTGGGAACTCACCGGGGAACAGAATGCGGCCTGAATCCCCGCGCGCACGATGCTTTTCGAAAGGCTGAACTCGGAGGATTTCGGATCCCGAATCAGCAGGGGACGGTTGTGCTGCCGCACGTGATTCAGGATGGTGCTGCTCAGCACCAGGTTCTGCGGGTCGAACATGGGGGAAGAAAGCTGGTCGAGCCCGGCGCGAGTTTCCAGCGGCATCTGATGGAAGCAGCGCTCTTTTTCATCCCACGGCCACAAGGTAGCGCGCTGCACGCCTTCGATCTTGAACAACAATTGGATGGCTTCCTTCATCACTTCCGACGGCGTGTGGATGCCTGCCAGTTTCAGACCCACCTCGTTCAGCAGCTCCAGCGCCTTGAGCCGCGGCGGCTCCGCGCCTTTCACATCGGGCTTGGGCTCATTCCCGGGCTGCGACTTTTGCAGCGCGCCCAGATCCACCGACCCGGGTTCGATATTCCACGCCAGGCCGCCGGATTTCTCTTCGCGGAATACGATTTCATGCGGGCCGATGCCGATCACGTCGCCGCCATGCAGCGCAACGGGCTCCGTGACTTTCTGCTTGTTGAGGAAGGTGCCGTTCACCGCGCGCTCATCCCGCAGAGTAGCTCCGGTCTCGGGATTCCATTCGATGACGGCGTGCCGGCGGGAGACGCGCAGCTCGCTGTCGGTAAGGACCACGTCATTGTCCTGGGAACGCCCCAGGGTCAGGACCGGCCGCTCAATAGGCAGCACGCGCTTCTTGCCGTCGGGATCTTTAATGACTAGGGAGCAGGCGCCCATGACACAGTAACCGTTCTATCGGAGACTAATGCGTCATGGAATAGATCAGGTAATTGATTCCGTAGTGATAGGCCAGCGTGGTCATTGCCTCCGGGTAGTAGGGGACGTCGGCGAACTCCCAGGCGTCGCCAATGTCGGTATTGAAGTTGACGGCCACCACCATGCGGTTTTTGTGGTCATACATCGCCTGCCAGGCAGGTTTGGTGCCAGCCGGCTGGTAGACATGTCCGCTACGGTCGATATGCCGCGATCCCGGAATGAAGGTCAGATCCTTCTGCTGGATGTCGTATAGAACGTGCATTACCGAATCAGTCATGCCGATATCCGTGATGGGCTGGCCCGGCAAGACGCGGTTCATGGCTTCCTGGAAAACCTGGTATTCCTGCTGTTCCCAGAAGTCGTCGGTCATCAGGAAGCCGCCGCGCTGAAGGAATTCCCCAAGCCGGGCAGTTTCCGCGTCCGAAAGGTTCCAATAGCCGGTTTGGGTTGCATACAGCCAGGGATAGTCGAAGAGCTTCTCGTCCGTGAGCGCCACGTGCTGCGGGTTGCCCGCGTTGACGCGCGTAAGCCGATCGACGCCGGTGGTGAAATGCTCTTCGGCATCCGGCCAATCCTGCGCCCACCAGCCGGAGGCCCTTCCTCTCCGCGAGACGGATCGGAATCCGCCGCTGCGGTAATCGGAATACTCCACGCGAAGAAAGTGGAATTCGGCGTTCGCCGGAAACACGGATTCGGGAGCGTCGGTGCGTCCGCCGAAGCCGCCGAAGCCGCCAAAGCCTCCGCCACGGCCGAACCGCTGCGAGAACGCCACCGCTGCCAGCGCCATGAGGCCCGCTGCCATCCACGCAGCTCTGGTAGATCCGATTCTCATCTGGTGTCCTCATTGTAGCCCCGGCCGAATCGCCGGCGGTCACGCCCGGTGCTTGCGCCCGGCGATAAAGAAGTGTACTGCGGGCGTTACGATCAGCGACAGGAGCATGGAGGCGAGAACGCCGCCGATCACCGCGATGGCCAGCGGCTGCAGCATCTGCGATCCCGCGCCCAGCGCCAGCGCCAGCGGAATCATGCCTGCGACGGTGGCCAGCGCGGTCATCAGGATCGGCCGCAGCCGCCGCTCGCCAGCCAGCACCATGGCTTCGTACGGCGGAATGCCCTGCCTGGTGAATTTTTGATCCGCATCCAGCAGCAGGATCCCGTTTTTGGCGACGATTCCGATCACCATGATCAATCCCATGAAGGACGCGATGTTAAACGTTGTGCGCGTCACCAGCAGCGCCAAAAACACGCCTGAGGTGGAAAGCAACGCCGAGGCGATAATCGCCAGGGGGGCCGCAAACGACCCGAATTCGAACAGCAGTACCGTGAATACCAGCAGCGTCGCCAGGATCAGGACCACGGCCAGGTCGTGGAACGACTTCTGCTGCTCTCTGTAGGCGCCGCCATACTCGACGCGAATCGCCGGCGGAAGATTTAGCCTGGCAATCACCTCCTGCACGGCTGCGATGCCTTCCCCCAGGCTCAAGTCCTCCAGCCGGGCGGTCACGGCCACGTCGCGCTGCAGGTTCTCCCGGCGGATCTCGGTCTGCCCCGGAACCTCGGTGATGCTGGACAGCGAGCCCAGCGTCGCGGTCTTGCCGGACGAATTCACCAGCAGGGTATCGCGGATCTCGTTAATCGAAGATCGTGCCAGCTGCGGATAGCGCACACGAATGGTGTACGGCCGGTCGTTGGCCACCACCGGCGTCCCGGCCGGCTCGCCCTGCAGCAGCGCGCTGGTATCCAGTTCGATTTCTTCGGCGGTGAATCCGGCGCGCGCCGCGGCCGCGGGATCCACTTTGAAGGTCATGGCCGGACCGCTGATGGTGTTCTCGATCCCGTCCAGCACATCCACCACGCCCTTGATCTTTTTGATCTCCGCGGCCACCTTGGGCGCCCATTCGCGTAACACAGCCTGGTCCGGCGAGAAGAGTTTGATCTCCACCGGCTCCGGAGAACTGGTCAGGTCTCCGATCATGTCCGAGAGCAGCTGCGGGAACTCGACGTCCAGCAGGGGCAGCTGCTGGTTGATCTTTTCGCGGATGTCCGAGATCACCTGGTCGGCGTTACGGCTGCGCTTCTTCTTCAGGCGCACGGTGAAATCCCCGCGATTGGCCTCGGTAACCTGCGCCAGGCCGAGCTGCAAACCGGTTCGCAGCGAAGTATTTTCCACTTCCGGAGTGGCGTTCAGAATGTCCTGGACCTTCAGAAGCACTTTGTCTGTTTCGGCCAGCGACGAACCGGCGGGCATCAGGTAGTCCAGGATGAATCCGCCTTCGTCCATGGATGGCAGAAGATCGCTGCCCAGCGCCTGGTAGCTGAAATAGGATCCTGCGATGACCGCAACAATCATCACCGTCAGCAAAATGGGATGGCCGAGCGCGGTTCGCAATACTTTGGCATACATTCGGACCACGCCGCCGAAGAATCCTCGACCCTCTTCCGGATTCGCGGAGTCCCCGCCGCGCGTGCGCGGTTTCTCGCGGATGAAGAAATGGCTCAGCGTCGGCGTCCACGTCAGAGCCAGTCCCAGCGACGCCAGCAGCGCGACGCCTACGGTCAGAGCCAGCGCGCGAAAAAAGACTCCCGTTACGCCGGTAATCGCAATCAAGGGAAGAAACACCACGATGGGAGTCACGGTCGAGCCGACCAGAGGCTTGCTGATCTCGCGAATGGCGTTGCGGATGGCCTCTGCCCGGCCATCTCCGTGGTCGCGATGCAGCACGATGTTTTCCACCACCACGATGGCGTCGTCGATCACCAGCCCTACCGCGGCCGCCAGTCCGCCCAGCGTCATCAGGTTGAAGGTCTGGCCCATCCAGCGCAGCACGACAAAGGTCACGCCGATCGTGGCCGGGATCACCAGGCCCGCTACCAGCGAAGTGCCCCAATCCCGCAGGAACACCACCATGATGATGGAAGCCAGCACCAGTCCGATCAGAATCGAATCGCGGACGCTTTCAATCGACGCCTGCACGATTTCCGATTGATCGTAGAACGGCTGCAGCTCGATTCCGTGGGGCAGGTCCTTGCGGATCGCCTCGATTTCCTGATGCACTTCGTCGGCCACCGCCACGGTGTTGCCGTCGGGCTGGCGATTTACGTTCAGCAGCACGGCCGGTTTGCCGTTGGCGCGCACGATAGTATACACGGGCTTCACCGAATTCACCACCTGGGCGACGTCCCCGATGCGCACCGGAATGCCCGCGGGCGTGGTCTTGAGCACGATGTTCGCGATTTCCTCCGGCGTGCGCGCCTGCCCGCTCACCAACCCCAGCACCAGCGCCTGATCTTTCTCGAGCAAGCCGGGTGAGTCGATCAGATTGCTGCGCTTGAGCCCGTCCAGGATGGCCGGAACCGTCACCGCGGTCTGCAGCATTTTTGCCGGGTCCAGACGAATCTCGAACTCGGGCTCCTGGCCGCCCTGCACGATCACCGTGCCGACGCCGTTCAGGCGGTTCAGCCGGGGCTTCATCTCAAAGGTCGCCAGTTCCCACAGCCGGGTTTGCGGAACCGTGTCCGATGTAAGGCTGTAGCCGATGATCGGAAACGCCGCGAACGTCAGACGCTGGGCAGTCAGTTTGGTGGTGGGAGGCAGGCTGGTTTGCGCGCGCGCCAGGGCCGCATTCACCCGGCCCAGTGTTTCGTCCATGTTTTCGGTCCAGCCGAAAAACAGGTCGATTTCAGCCGAACCTCTGCTGGTGACCGACTGCACACGTTCCAACCCCTGGATCCCGTTCACGGATTCTTCCAGCACTCGCGTCACTGTGACCAGCATCTGGTCGATGGGCATCACCCCGTTGTCGGCGCCGATCACGATGCGTGGGAAGTCCGTGGCGGGGAACACCGCCACGGGAATATTCAGCGCCAGGTAGGCGCCTGCCGCGGCCAGCGTCAGGATGACGAAGATGATCGACTTGCCATGGCGCGCCGTCCAGTGCTCATACTCCTCGACGCGGTCGGACGGCAGAGACTGATCGCTCATTTCTCTTTCTCACTCTTGCTGTCGCTTTCTTTCTTGGCGTCGTCCTTGTCCGCCTCGGCACGCTTCACTTTGGCGCCGTCGGCCAGCCCCAGTCCGCCGGCGATCACCACCTGCGCGCCCGCCTCCAGGCCTTGCAGGATTTGCGCCTTCTCCGCGGTGCGAATGCCCACCTGGACTTTGTGTTCATGCGCGATCATGTCCGGTCCCACCGTCATCACGGATGTGCCGCCCTCCGAGGACGGCAGCAGCGCTGCCGGCGGAACGATCACCGCATTGCGCACGGTTTCGGCGGTGATGGTCACGTGCACCGTGCCTCCCGGCCGGAGCTTTTCTCCGGGATTGGCCGCCTGCACCCATACCTCGATGGTGGTGCCCTGCGGATCCACCGCCGGGCTGACCGTGGTTATGGTGCCGGAGGCTTCTACTCCGTCCATCGAAACGATGCGCGCGGCCTGGCCGACTTTTACGTACGCGGCCTGCGCCTGGGGGACGTTCACGCGCGCGATCACGCTCGAAATATCCATCACGGTCATCAGCGGCATTCCCGGCACGGCTAGTTCTCCCACGAACAGCGGCCGGTCCGCCACCACGCCCGAAACCGGGCTGTAGATTTCCGAGTAGGCCAGCTGTGCTTGCGCCGCCGCCAGCTTGCCCCTGGCCGAATCAGCCTGGGCCTGCACGATTTTGACGTCTTCCACCCGGCCCACGCTCTGTATCGATTGCAGGTGCCTCTGGGCGGTATCGAACTGGCTCTTGGCCTGCGCATACGCCACGCCGGCTTCGTCCACCTGGCGTCGCGCGATGGCGCCTTGCTGCAGAAGCTGCCGCCGGCTCTCCTGCACTTTCTGCGCCGCGTCCATCGCTTCTTTCGCCGCCGTGACATCGGCCTGCGCTTTGGCCAGCTCATCGGGAACGGACGCGTTCGACACGTTGCGAACGGTGGCTTCGGCCTGATCCACGGCTCCTTTGGCATCCGTCACCGCTGCCGCCAGATCGCGATTTTCCAGCACCGCGATCAGCTGCCCTTGCCGAACGTGATCGCCGCGATTCACCAGGAACCGGCTGACCGGAGCGCTGATCTTGGGCGTCACCGCGGATTGGTTTAACGCGCGCAGGATGCCGTCCACGGCAATGATGCGGTCAATCGAATCGCGTTTGACTTCGGCCAGCTCCACTGGCCGCGCCGGCTCATCTTCTTTCTTGGCTTCTTCCTTGCTGGCCGAACAGCCTGCCAGCAAGAGTCCCAGCATCAGTCCTGCAGTTTTCATTGGCCAGTTCATCATGCTAGTACCTTCCCGTCAGGAGATCGATGCTGCTTTGCGCCAGCCGGTAGCGCGCCAGGCCGTCATCGTAGGCGTTGCGCGCCTCATTGACGGTGCTTTGGGCCGTCACGACCTCCAGCGCCGAGGCTTCGCCGGCCTGGTATTGCAGCACCGTCAGACGAAGGCTCTCTTCCGCCAGATCCGCCGAGGCTCGCAGCGACTGAATTTGCGTACGCGCAGCCTGCGCCTCCAGGTAAAACGAGCTGGTGTTGGCGTCGATCTGCCGCTGCGCGAAGCGCAGGTCGAGCTCGGCCTGCTGGCGCTGCAATTCAGCCTGGCGCACTTTGCTGCGGGTGGCGCCCCAGTTCCACACGGGCACGGTTACGGTAGCCTGCACCACGTTGCCCAGATTCCGGTGGCCTTCCGGATCGCGAACGGCATATTGATGCGCATCGATTCCATAGAAGTAATCGACGCTGAAGGTGGGAAGGAAACCGGCCCGCGCCGCCTTGATCCCAAAGCCGGCCTGCTCAATCGACGATTGGGCTGCGCGGATGTCCGGGCTGCTGGCCATGGCCTGTTGCCGGATCTCCGGCGGCAGCGCCACCTGCGCATCGGCTGCCAGATCGTCGATCACCGTGAAGGCCTGGTTCAGATCCTGGAAGATGAGAACCGTCAGGGCGAGCCGGGCTTTTTCCACATTGGTCAGCGCTTCCGCCATCTCGCGCTCACGCTGGCTGCGCTGGTACTGCGCCTTGATGACGTCGGCATGCGCTGCCTCGCCGCCCTGTTCCAGCTTCTGGGTGATGTCTTCGAAGGCGCGCGCCTCATCCAGGCTTCTGCGGGCATTTACCACGTGCCGTTGCGCGGTCACCAGTCCGAAATAGCTGGTGATCACCGTAGAGCCCAGCCCTCGCCGGGCGACATCCAGGCGCGCGCGCGCAGCGGCCTCGGCGGCCATCGCCTGGCGGTACGCGGCCCGTTTGGTGAAGGAGAATACGTCCGCGTGCACCGCCGCCTGCTCGTCGTAAACATGCACACCATTGTTAGAGACGAACACGCCTTCCGGTGTTCCATTCCCCTGGGTGTACGTGTATCCGTTCACCGCTTCCACGGTGGGATACAGCCCGGCTTTGGCCTGGATCTTCTCTTCGCGAGCCAAGGAAGCCGCGATCCCCGCTGCCTGAAATTGCGCATTATACGTCCGGGCTCGAGTCATGGCGTCCGCCAGATCGATCGACAGCGGCGCGGTCGGAGCTTGCGCCTGGAGCGCGAAGGGCATACACAGCAGAGCTACCGGTAAAACCTGACGCATGGTTGTCTCCAAGTAAGGCACCTCAATCTGAAAATACCCTGAGCAGCTGGTCTGTTTCAGAGAATCTTCAGAGAGATACTCAGTGCCGATGCTAGCAGTTTGGCGGTGTTTCGGGTTTCGTCGGGGATCACGGCCGGGCGCTCGGTCACCGGAAGGCGACTTTTGCCTTGCGGTCTTCTTCCGCCTTGATGCCAGGCCCGAACAAGCTTTCGAAGAAGCCCTCTTTCACCAGGCGGTCCACCAGGCTGTTGTCGATCACCTTGCGGAAATCATAGGCCCGCATTTGCGCCGAGATTTGGGGATCGGCAACATGCTCCAGGATGTATTTCACCGCCGCGGCCGGAATGTAGGGCACGCGTTCGTAGGCGTTCACCCTGGCGTAGTGATCGTAAGTACGCTCGAGTTCGGCGGGATCCTGTTTGTCCCACGCCAAATACGCCTTCAGCGCGAAGGCCTTGTCTTCATAGAAACGCTTGATGGCCTCGGCGTGCGCCTTCATCAGCAGCTCGGGCAGCTTCGGATTGCCGGCGATGGTCGCCTTCCTGAACAAATACACCGAGGGGGCGAAGATGTCGTCGTAGTCGCTGATGTTGCCCAGGTTGGAGTAGCCCTGCTCCTCCACCTTGAAGTACACCGGCGCCGTGATCATGGTGGCGTCCACGCGCCCGCTCAGAAGGGCCGTGGCGCGCGTGCTGACGTCGCCGCCGGTGGGAATCCACTGGACATCTCGAGGCTTCAATCCAGCCTTCGCGATCAGGCCATTCGTGTAATTATAGGGCGCATCGCCCACCTGGCTGACGCCGATCCTCTTGCCCTTGAGATCCTGAATTCGCTTGATGTCCTTGGTCGCCATGAGGGCGAAAAGGCTCTTCTTAAAGGGACTGCCCAGCGACACCAGCGATCCGTCTTTATAGGCCGCCGTCATCGACTGTTCCAGCGTGTAGGGCGTCATCACCGCTTCGCCGCTGACCACCATCGCTACGGCCGCGGGATGAATGGCGAAGACCAGCGTCGCGTCCAGTCCGTACTTCTGGTAGTAGCCGCCCTCTTTGGCGATGTAGAGCGGCCAGACCTGAGCGGTCCTGGTCGCATAGTTGATGGTGATCTTTTGCAGTTGCTGGGCGTTGGCCGCCAGAACGGTCGCGAGAAATAGAGCGATGCTGCGCATCATTTCAGCACTACTAAACTAGCACCCCATCAGCACCAACGCGCAAAGCCCATGGCGCTGCCCGTTCCCGCTACCGAACGATAGCAGGGTACGTAATCCACCAGGTCCATCTTGAGACCCGCCTCGGCCATCGCCCCTGCCACGACGATCCAATTCTTGATCTCGGAAGTCCCGGCCTGGAACATGTTCTCGGGAATGGCCGCCAGCTTGGCTGCGTCGCCTTTTTGCATGGCGTCCAGCAGTTCATGATCGAAGGATTCGTCCAGGACGAAATGCGTCATGCCGCCGGATGCGATAAAGGCGACCTTCGTGTCGCCCGGCCAGGATGAGATCGCGCGGGCCAGTGCGCGTCCAAACTGGTAGCAGCGCCCGGCGGGCGGCTGATTCGGCGGGTAGAACGTGTTGACGAACACGGGCACCTGCAGCGGTACTTTATCGCGCATGATTCGGCGGTACACGAAGCCGTAGGCGTGCGGCACCGCATTCGAACCGATGGAACCCGTCGGCAGCCTGGTGAGCTGCGCCACATCGAAGCCGTCGGTGATCACGCTTTGGATCACGTGCTTGCCGATTTCGGGCGAGCACGGATATTCGGTATACACCGAGGGCGTCCGATCCGCCTCCGCTCGCGCCACGGCGGGATTCAGCTTGGCGAGAAACTCCGCCGATCGCGGATGCCCTTCGACATAAGGACCCCAGAACACCGCGAATGCCGGCACGTGCTGGTCGGTGAAAATCTCCATCTGGTCGTTGCCCACCACCACGGCGATATCCGGCCGGTGCCGCTCGAAATAATCGCCCAGCTGGCGGATCGCATTCTGGCAGCGCGTGTAGCGTTCCAGCGAGACCTGGGCAGTGATCTGGTCCGCCAGATGCGCGTCTTTGTGGAGCGCCGCCATTTGATCGAAGTTGTAGGTGCGGCCTTTGTAGAAATGCTGCGGATTCTCGCGGTCGAAGGAGACGCGATCCTGCCAGTACTCCGGCGCAATCGAGAGCATGGGCCCATGCGAGGTGGCCAGTCCGAAAGTGATCCGCGCCATGGTTACCTCGAGACGGTCCGGGCGCTTTCCTGTGCGCGCGGAATCTGGAGCCGGGTAAACAGCCGGCGGGCGTTGTCCTCGAAGATGTTGCGGCGGTCCTGCTCCGAGAGCGTGCCGATGGCGTCGATGAGCGGCTTGATATCGTCGAAAGGCCTTCCGGTCTCCGGATTGGCAGCCGAGCCCGAGCCCGGATTCTCGGTCCCGAACAGGACGTGTTCACTGCCGGCGATGCCCAGCAGGAGTTCAATCGACTTGCGGGCGTGCAGGCAGGTATCGAAGTACAGCATCCCCAGCCGGCGATTGAACTCGTCCACGGTGCCGCCGCCTTTGAGCACGTAATCCGCCTGCCAGCGGCCGATCTGATAGGGAACCGATCCGCCCCCGTGCGATACCACCAGCTTCAGCTTGGGAAAATCCTGCAGCACGCGCGAATTGACGATCGACAAAACGGCCAGGCTCTCTTCGCTGATGAAGTGCTGGCTATAGTTCTCGCGCCCGTGCTTGCAGCCGGTGGAATGTATCAGCCCCGGCAGATCCAGCTGGACCATCTTCTCCCACAGCGGATACCAATACTCGTCGCCCATCACGGGCGTGCTGTTGTCGCCTTCGCCTGGGTCGCTGTCGATCAGCAGCCCGATGAAGCCCAGCTCTTGGACGCAGCGGTCCACCTCCCCGAAGCCCAGGGAAATCGGCGCGCCGGGGGCTTGCGGGATGGCGCAGACGCCTTGAAAGCGATTGGGAAATGCCTTCACCTGCTGGGCGATGTAATTGTGATTCGCGACCGCCCACGCCTCCATGATCCTGACCGGCTTTTCGGCGTGCATCAGCTGGAACGGCCGCGGCGATAGAAACTGCACGTCGGTCCCCACCGAGTCCATCACGCGCAGATTCCGCTGGGTGTCGGGGTGATCGCGCACCCAGTCATCGGCGAACTTCTTGGGCGCGAAACCGTGCGCACCACGGGCCGACATCTGCACGGCTTTCCACTGGTACAGCTCCGGCGACGCGCAGACATGCGCGTGCATATCGATAATCATTCGGTCATCTCCTCCAGGAGCCGTTTGGCGCTCCTGAGCTTCCAGTCGCCGATGTATGCGATGACCTCACACTGCACCAGCATTCCCGCCGGCAGATCGGGATTCTGAAACGTGTGCCGGGCGGGCCGCGAGTGCGGATCGGGGAACATCGCCAGCCATTCCTTGTTGACGTGCGGCCGCAGGTCGCGGTCCTTGATCCACACGTTGATCTTGGCGATGTCTTCCGGCGTGGCCCCGGCGACCTTCAGGATTTCCCGGATCGAGGAAAACATCTGCGCACACTGCGCCTCGATACCTTCGGGATATTTGCCGGTGTACGGCTCCTTACCGGATACGCCGCTGGTGATCAGGAGCGGTCCGACGCGGCACGCGGCCGGAATGGGATTATCGTGCTCGAATCCCGGTATTTCGATGCTGACACGGCGTCCCATCTGCGTGCGACCCTTTATAATAGCCGAAGCATGGGACCACTCGCCTCCATTCGCGTGCTGGATCTGACGCGCGTGCGCTCAGGACCAGCCGCCGTTCGCCAGCTGGCCGATTGGGGCGCGGACGTGATCAAAGTCGAGCAGCCGGCCAGGGAGGGCGACGTGGATCCCTTTGGAGGCGGCGAGCGCGACAGCCCGGACTTCCAGAATCTGCATCGCAACAAGCGCAGTCTCTCGCTCAACCTGAAGGCTCCCGAAGGCGTCGCGATTCTGAAGCGCCTGGCCCGGAACTCCGATGTGATGGTGGAGAACTACCGGCCGGCCGTGAAGTCACGGCTGGGGATCGATTATCCCGTCATGCGCGAGATTAATCCGCGTCTGGTGTATGCCAGTATTTCAGGATTCGGGGAGGACGGTCCATATCGCGAACGGCCGGGTTTCGATCAGATCGCGCAAGGCATGGGCGGCTTCATGTCGGTCACCGGGCTTCCGGGGCAGGGTCCGGTGCGCGCGGGAATTCCGATTGCGGATCTCTGCGCGGGGTTGTTATGCGCCCAAGGCATTCTGCTGGCGCTGGTGGAGCGGCAGAGCTCCGGCCAGGGGCAGTGGGTGACCACGTCATTGCTGGCCGCGCAGATCTTCATGCTGGATTTCCAGGCATCCCGGTGGCTCAATGCGGGCGAGGTTCCGCAGCAGGCCGGCAACAATCATCCGCTGTATATTCCGACCGGCGCGTTCAAGACCGCCGACGGGCACATCAATATCGGCGCCAGCGGGCAGAAAATGTGGGAGCGATTGTGTCCGGCCATCGGCGCTCCGGAGCTTTTGGACGACCCCAGATATACCACCGCGGCGCAGCGATCGGAAAATCGCGATGTGCTCACGGCGGAGATCGAGCGGCGCCTTGCCTCGGCGGACAGCGCCACCTGGATCGAACGTCTGAATGCCGCGCGCGTTCCGTGCGGGCAGATCTATTTTGTGGATCAGGTCTTCGCCGATCCTCAGGTGCGGCATCTCAAAATGGTGGACGAGATCGAATCGCCGCACTACCATCCTTTGAAGGTGGTGTCGCAAGCCGTGCGATTGTCGCGTACGCCTCACGCGCTGACGCGGCGGCCTCCGGAATGCGGGGAGCACACCGATGAGATCCTCGGCTCGCTGGGCATGACCCCGGCTGAGATCGCCGATCTGCATAGCCGGCAGATCGTCTGAGGAGACGTGTGAACCAGATACTGTCCGCAACCAGCGGTCCCATAGGGACCCTCACATTCAACAATCCGGAGCGCCACAACGCGATGTCGCTGGACATGTGGCGGGCGGCGGCCGCGGTGCTCGAAACCTTCGAGCGCGATCCGGCCGTGCGCGTGATCGTGCTGACGGGAGCGGGCGGCAAGGCGTTCGTTTCCGGCGCCGACATTTCAAAGTTCGAAGACGAGCGGGCGACGCTCGAGGCGGTTTCGGAATACAACGCCGCGGTGGACCGGTTTTCGGCGGCGCTGCTGAACGGGACAAAACCCGCCATCGCCATGATCCGAGGTTACTGTGTGGGCGGAGGCGTAGGCATCGCGGTGTGCTGCGATCTGCGCATCGCCAACGACGCTGCGCGCTTCGCCGTGCCCGCCGCCCGGCTCGGCCTGGGCTACGGCTATGAGAATGTGCGCCGGATCGTGGACCTGGTGGGTCCGCAGTTCGCCACCGAGATGCTGTTGACGGCCCGCCAGTTCGATGCCGCCGACGCAGCCCGTGCCGGTCTGATTAATCACGTCGTGCCGGATGCGGAGATCGATCGCACCGTGCGGGAGCTGGCGGAAACCATCGCGGGGAACGCTCCCTTGACGATCCGTGCCGTGAAGGGCATCGTGCGGGAACTGCGCAGCGCAAGCCCGGACGTCGCCGCCTGTGACGCTCTGGTCAGACAGTGCTTTGAGAGCGCGGATTATCGCGAGGGCCGTCGAGCGTTTATGGAAAAACGCAAACCTGAGTTTCGGGGAGTCTGATGAAAGCGATTTACATCGAAAAAACCGGCGGCCCGGAGGCCCTGCAACTGGGCGACCGCCCCATGCCGGAGCCGCAGAAGGACGAGGTGCTGGTTAGAGTCGCGGCCTCAGGCGTCAACTTTACCGATCTCAACCAGCGCAGCGGGATCAATAAGATTCCCGTTCCCGCGGTGTTGGGATCGGAGGGGGCCGGGACGGTCGAGCGCTCGGAATCGTCGTCGTTTAAGCCGGGCGATCGCGTGGCCTGGTGCATGGTACGCGGATCGTATGCCGAGTACGCGGCCGTGCCTGCGCGCATGCTGGTGCGGATTCCGGACGGTCTCGATTTCCACAGCGCCGCTGCCGCCATGCTCCAGGGCATGACGGCGCACTATCTATCGCATTCGACCTTCCCGCTGAAGAGCGGACAAACCGCGCTGATTCACGCTGCCGCCGGCGGCACCGGCCGGTTATTGGTGCAGATGGCTGCGATGCTGGGCGCGCGCGTCATTGGCACAGCTGGCACGCCAGCGAAGGCTCAACTCGCTCTCGATGCGGGCGCCA
>DATIRX010000404.1:0-4157 GCA_035469225.1 Bryobacteraceae bacterium | reverse complement strand
ACCAGCGCGTAGCTGGTGCCCGCCACCAGGCTCTCGATAAACTGCCGGCGGAAGAAGTCTCCTAACGACGTTTCTCGCCGGTCCGCATCCTCCGCCAGCGCTGCAAAAAACTTTTCTGCCGGCGGATCGTTCCCCGTGAATGTAATGATCGGTTCCCGCCGGAACAGTGTCGCCGCATACCAGTCCACGATCGAGCCGACGTAATTCTCATAGAACACCCGGCTCAATCGCTCGCCGTAGACGTCTCCCGGCTCCCTCTGCCGCCGGATCAGATACTCCGCCGCATTCGCTTTGAATTGCTCCCCGCCCGCATACAAGTCGCGGTACTTTCTCAATGCGGCTTTCCGCGCCGTGTACTCCGGATGCTCTTGGTCAATGTCAAACACGTCTCAATGTCCCCTGTCCCCCGGCGTCTGGCCCCTGGCCCCTTCTTCAAATCAGCCTCGTTCCCCGCTCCCCTACCTTTTCCGCCACCCGAAAATGCTGCCACATCAGGTACCCCAGCGCGTCCGACAAGTGCGTCCTCTTCGGATCTCTGTCCTTGTCGATCACCTGGCTGTTCTCCTTGTAAACCACCTGCTCCAGATCCTTGATCAGCTCCTTGCATCGCGCGTCGATCTTCACCCGCTCCATCGCCGCGTTCACCGCCTGCAGCCGGTCTCGAACCGCCGGATTCGACCTCGGCACTCGGAACTCCACCGCGCCGTACTCGCCGCTCCGGAAAAACTTCTTCAGGACTCCAACATCCGAAGCGCCCGTCGTTTGCATATGCGCCCCCGAAGCGTCCGCGTAAACCGTCACCCCTGCCGCGTGCTCCGGAAACCGGTTCTGGAACTCCTCGCAGGCTTGCTGCGTCGTCGCCCGGCTCAGCACGATCTCATCCAGCACCGCGACCTGCTCGCCCTCCACCTGCGCCACCACCGAGCACATCGGATCTACGTTGAAATCCAGCGCCCACAGTAGCGCCCGCTTCGGATCCACCTGCACCGCACCTACGTTCCGTTCGCGCTCGAAGCTGTAATACACCCGCCCCGTGTGCAGATGCAGGTACTCCCCCAGCACTTCCTGCTGGTAGAAGCGCGCGTCGTAACTGCTCCGCAGCCGCTGGTAGTAATCCGGAACACGCTCTAGCAAGTGCCGGTTCTCAAACGGCTGCCCCGTCACCACCTCGTAGCCTTCCACCCGGGATGCCACGAAGCGCTCGTATACCCAGTCGTAGCCCTTCGGAGTCCATACCGCGAATCCGCACAGCCTCGAAGCTTTCGGATCCCTCAGCCGTCCCTCCAGCCGGAGCCACGCTTCTTCCGCCGTGTACGTTAGCTCGTCCAGTCCGAACCACGCCAGGTTGCTTCCGCGCAGCCGCTCGAATTCCTCCACCGCTCGAAACAGGATCTTCGACCCGGTTTCCCCCATCACCAGGTAGTTGTCGGACCGGTTCACCTCGTGCGGAATCCCGTTCTTCGCCAGCGCTTCCAGCAGCGTCGCCACGGTTGCGTCCCGCAGCATCGGATACGTCGGCGCCCCGATCAGCCCCGTCCGTCCCGGATTCTGATAACTCAGCTTGATCGCTTCCTGGCACAGCGCCTGGCTCTTGCCGGACCCGATCGGCCCCGAAAATCCTTTAAACCGCGCCGCCGATTCGTGGAACCGCTTTTGCGACGGCAGCGGCTCGTACTCTATTTCTCGGAGCCTGGTTCCACCCAGGTCACCGTGATGTCCTTCGGCTCTTCCTCTTCCAGTTCCTGCTGGAGCTGCACCAGCCGGATGTAATCCGCCAAGGTCGCCTTTACGTCCTCTCCCCCCAACTTTTTTTCCACGTTCTTCAGCAGCTTTTTTACTACCGCGGCCTGAGTCTTTTTTTTTGCTTTCGCTCAGTTTCCTCACGACCGAAGTGTAGGGCGCGAACGCGCAGGCGCACCTCTCCCGTTGCGCTAACTCGCGATCGCGAAAGGATTTCTTTTTTCTGTGGAGGGCGGATCTCAGTCCGCGCGGGCTTCAGCCCGCCAGATTGGTAGGCTATTTCGAGCTCAGCATGATGCGGTTCCCGTCGACGTCCTTGAAGATCGACGCGCTTCCCCAGTCGAACCGCTTCGGCTCCATCACGAACTCCACGCCCTTGCTCTTCAATTGCTGGAACGTGCCTTCCAGGTCGTCCGCCCACAATGAAACGTTGGTCAAGCCCCCGGGTTTCATGGCGTCGCCCATGTTAAACAGCACCACGCCAGTGTCCGCTCCCGGTATGCCCAGTTCGATCCACCTCTGCGTGGCGTCGTACGGCTGATCCGTCACCACTCGGAATCCGAGCTTTTCCGTGTAAAACGCCAGGGCGCGATCCTGGTCCGTGACCGGAATGCTGACGAACTTGATCCCTCGAATCATTGCACCTGTACCTCCCGCATCGCTGCCGGTTTCCGCGCCACCAGACCGCCCAAATAGCCTCCCACGATCCGAAGGACGAAGGACACTACGTACATCAGTCGATCCTCGGGCTTCGCCGTGAAGATGAATCCGGCCGTCAGCGCGACTCCTACCAGGCCCACCAGGACGCCGTGCAGGACGAACCGGGATTCCACCTTGCGCGCGACCCACAACACCATCAGGAACGTTGCGACTGCGCTCGCGGGCGGAGCCACGTAGTAGCCGGCCACTTCGCCCGGCACCTTGAATACGGCGCTAGCAATTCTGTTCGACTGCCGGAAGAATTGCAAGGGTCTATATCTGTAGCTACTATAGTTATATGAACCACATCGCGGTGGATGAGTATGTGTTGGACGTCCTGATGCCGGACTTGACCCGGCACGACCGTTCGCCCAGCGCCTTCCTGGTTTATCTGGCTCTGTGGACCGCGCTGTTCCGGCTGGAGCAGCGACAAGCAGCGCTCAGTCTCCAACAATTAGCCGAAAACACGGGATTGTCAAAATCCGCCGTCCAGGCCGCCATTCGGCTTCTGAAACGCCGCGGCCTGCTGAAAGTCACGAAATCTTCAGCGACCGCTGTCCCCCAATACGAACTGGTCCGCCACTGGCTCCAGCGCCGCGCGAAACAACGGTAGGGCCGGCCTTCAGGCCGGCCGATCTACTGCACCGGCTCGATCTTCAAAACCGCCCCGTCGTTTTCGTCCGTCAACAGATACAGCAGCCCATCCGGCCCCTGCCGCACATCCCGAATGCGCTGATGCAGATCCGTGAGGAGCGACTCCCTGCGCTGCTCGCCGTTCTCGTTGAACACGATCCTTTGCAGATTCCCCGTGCCCGGTAGCCGGCCCACCGTCATCGAGCCGAGAATCAGGTTTCCCTTCCATGCTGGAAACTTGTCGCCGCTATAGAACAAAATCCCCGATGCCGTCACCGACGGCACCCAGAACAGCTCCGGCGGCTCGAAGGCATCCCGCGACGGACCCGGCAGCCTCTTGCCGTCATAGTCCCGGCCGTACGTCACCAGGGGCCACCCGTAGTTCTTGCCCGCCTTGATCACGTTGACTTCGTCGCCGCCCTGCGGACCGTTCTCGGTTTCCCACAGTTCGTTCGTGCCCGGTTTGAACGTCAGCCCCAGTACCGTGCGATGCCCTAAGGAATAAATCTCGGGTTTGACCCCGGGCTTTCCCACGAACGGATTGTCCCTCGGAACGCTGCCGTCATCGTTCAGGCGCAGGATCTTCCCCACGTCCGAATTCATATCCTGCGGCGCATCCGGATTCCGGCGATGCGAAGAGCTGAGATACATCTTCCCGTCCGGCCCGAACGCCACCCGCGATCCATCTCCGCCATTCAGCGGCTGCCATGCATCCGCTACGAAAATGTCGTGCACGTCCGTGAGCGATTTGCCGTCGAATTTCCCCCGCGCCAGCGCCGTAGTCGCCCAATACCCCTTGCCGCCGTTGGGAGCCGTCCCCTTCTTGATGTACGTCAAATAAACGAACCCGTTGCTCGCGAAATCCGGATGCAGCGCGATATCGAACAGCACGTCCACCGACAGTGCGGAGAGGTCGGCAATCGGCTCGGGAGCCACCACCCCGTTATGGATCAGCCGCACGCGTCCAGGCCGTTCCGGAACCAGAACATCGCCGTTGGGTAGAAACGCCAGGCTCCACGGATGCGCCAGCCCTCTGGTCACTACCGAAACTCGAATCTTCGTATTCTTCTCGTAGGTCGTGTAAT
>DATIRX010000403.1:0-9099 GCA_035469225.1 Bryobacteraceae bacterium | reverse complement strand
ACCCCCAGCGGGACGCGGCAGGCTACCTGCTTCTCAAAACAGCGGGGACCTGTCCCCTGGAGGAAATAAATCATGAAACGATTTTCCGAAGTGCGGATCCCCGCTATGGCCGCACTGGCTCTCTCCGTCACGTTCGTGCTTGCGCCCACCGTGCAAGCGGACGAGTACAACCGAAAAACCGTCATCACGATCTCGAATCCGGTCGAAATCCCCGGGGTGGTTTTGCCCGCCGGAACCTACGTGATGAGGTTGTTTAACTCATCCAGCAACCGGCACATCGTGCAGTTCATGAACGAAGACCAGACACGGCAGCTTGCCTTGACGTTCGCGGCATCCGCGGAACGGATTCGGCCTACCGGAAAGACTGTCCTGACCATGTACGAAGGCTCGCAGGGGGCGCCCCCAGCCGTCCGGACCTGGTATTACCCGGGCGACACCGTCGGCCAGGAATTTCTATATCCTCACAAGCAGGCCGTCCGCATTTCCGAACGAACCAAGGTAGCGGTTCCTGAAATCGAAACCCAAAAGAGCGCAGTCATTACAGAGAAGGCGGAGACCAGGACGGCTACGGAGCCGGTGCTGGTTGCCCGCGCCGAGCCCGCTCCTGCGCCGATCGCGGCGCCCGTTCCTGAACCGGTTGCGGCTCCTGAGCCTGCTCCGGCTCCCGAGCCCATCGCCGCACCCGAGCCGCAGCAGAAATCCGAGGCGCCTGTAGCAGAGCCCCAGCCGCCCCCGGCCGTACCCTCAACCTCAACTCCGGATTCGCTTCCGAAGACCGCTGGGGAAACCGCACTTGCCGGCCTCATCGGCATCCTGTCGCTGGGGTTCGCGTTCGGAGTGAGAAAACTGCGGCGGCAGGGCACACACCAGTAGACTGCCATGTGGAAAGCTGCAGAGCGATGTCTGTGGGCGCTGGGGATGCTGGCCATTGGGTATTGCACTTTTCTCGCGTTGAAAGCCGAGAGGAGTCAAGCCCAGGGCCGCCGAGAGCTGGAGCGCCCCAGTCTCGCATCGTTGGCGCCCCGAAACGGCGATGTCGTGGGCCGGCTGGAAATCCCGCGTCTGGGCCTTTCGACCGTCGTCTTTGAGGGCGCCGATGAAGACGTGCTGGACCGCGGAGCCGGCCACCTGACCGGTTCCGCGCGGCCGGGAGATCGCGGAAACGTGGTGCTAGCCGCGCATCGGGATACCTTTTTCCGGCCTCTGCGCAACATTCGCGTGGGCGACACGGTGCGGATCCATGCCCCGGACAGAGACAGTGTCTATGTCGTCGAGTCCACCACCGTGGTGGAACCCCAAGACACCTACGTGCTGGACGCGACCACCCAACCGGCGCTGACCCTGATCACGTGTTATCCGTTCCGGTTTATCGGCTCCGCGCCGGAACGCTTTGTTGTCCGCGCTATGCTCTATCAGCCTTGAAAGTATCCTGCCGCCAACTCGGGCTTGTGTTCAAGCGCCTGACGCCAGTAGTTGCGGGCTTCCTCCACCGCTCCCTTAGCCTTGAGCGCGTGCCCCAGGTTCAGCAGAGCTTCGGCAAAGTTGGGCCGCTCGGTAAGCGCTTCATGATACAGCTTGATAGCGTCATCCAGCTGGCCGGACTTCTGTAACAGCAGCCCGGTGTTATAGAACAGCTCAGGAGTGCGTTCCCCGGATTCGATCAGCTTCGCTTGCAGATCCAGTGCCTTGGGCAGATCTTCGCGCTCCACCGCCATGGCAGCCAGGCCGCGCATCGCATCCAGGGATGCGGGGTCGGTTTCCAGCACAGACTGGAAGGCCTTGGCGGCTTCCTCGTGTCCGCCCATCTTCCAGTACGCCAGGCCCAGGTTCAAGTGAGCCTCGGGCCAGGGAGTCCGCTTGCGTATGCAATTCTGGAAGGCTTCCGCCGCTCCGCTATGATCGTCGCGCTGCAGGCGCAGATATCCCAGGCGGAACCAGGCATCCTCCCACTCCGGATTGCGCCCCAGAAGTTTCACGTACAGCCGTTCGGCTTCTTCTTTCTGGCCCTGCTGCTCCAGCACGCTGGCCAGGTTGTACATCACATCCGCCAGATCCGGGGCGATCTGCAGAGCTTTTTCATAATTCTCACGCGCCTGTTTCAAGTCGCCCTTTTCCTGCAGGACGATTCCCAGATTCACCAGAGCCTGCTTGGCATCCGGACGGATGCGCACGGCCTCACTGTAGGCTTTTGTGGCATCCTCGGTCCGCCCGCATTTTTGCTGGGCCACGCCCAGATTAAACCAGCGTTCGAAGTGATCCGGCGTGAACTCCACCAGCTTCTCGCAATATCGCGATGCGGCCTCATAGTCGTTGGATTGAAACGCGCACGTCGCCAGGCCTTCCAGGGCAGCCTGCGAATGCGGGCGCATGGTCAGCAGCCGCTCGGAATACTGTTGAATGGCCGCCGTATCCTTGCGAGCCATGCCGATGGTGATCAGGTTCACCAGGCATTCTTCCGATTGCGGACTCTTTTCCAGAATCTTGGCGTACAATCCAGTGGCTTCATCGAACTTCCACAGCAGCTGCAGCGCCACGGCTTTGCCGAATTGCGCCGTCTCATGCTCCGGATTCGCGGCCAGAACCTTGTCGAAGCAGCCGATGGCCGGCTCCGGCTTTTCCTGCCGCAGCAGGCAGATGCCCAAGCCAAGGTTGGCCTCGATGCGCTGAGGGTCCACCTGCAGCGCCTTCTGGAAGGCGTCGGTGGCCTCCTGCCACCGGCCCAGCTTCTCGAAGCAGATGCCCAGGTTGAAGTTCGCCGTGAGATGCTGCGGAGCCGCACCCAGCAGCTTCTCGTAAGTCTTCACGGCATCCTCGTACTGCTCCAGCTCAAACTGGATATGACCTTTGGCCGCGTAAATATCGACGCCCTGCTCGCCGCCTTCAATGGCGGTGTTCAGCTCGCGCAAGGCTTCCTTGCGTTTCCCTTCCAGGTGCAAAGAGACCGCTCGCGCCAGAGACGACGATACAGCCTGCCCGTTGGCGGACGATGCCGCCTCTGTCTTCTTTTTTCCACTCATGGTTGCCAGCTCCCGTTGGTCGTATCGTAGGGCGCCAGGTAAGCACACAGGCGTCCCAACATGTCGTATTGGTGCGTGATCTGCACCCAGCGCACGCGGCTCGCTTCTCCGCGCGCAGTAAAGAACCCGACGCCACCCCGAGTTAAACGCTTCTCAGTCCAGCTATCGGCCATTTGGCCCTGAATCTCTACGTTAAAGTTGGCGCCCCGCACGTCCATGCGGATGTTGTACAGGGTATCGGCCCGCGCGCTCAGGGGGATGTTGACGTCGTGGCGGTCTTCTGCCTTTCCGTTGATCACCGCATACCGCGTCAAACCGATCGCGGGAATCGGACCGGACTTGGTCACCACCAGCTTCACCACGTAGAAATTTTCGAAGTCGGCCGCGCGTACTACCCAGCTCAGAGCTTTCTTGTCGATCAGCCCCATGAACTGCACCTGGTAGTCGGCCAGCATCACCGAAGGCCGGTACAGAGCCAGAGGCCCGGGCTGCACAAATCCGGATTGATCGAAAGACCACTCGGTGGTGGAGTTCCCGGGGCTCGCCCAATTGTCGAGACCCGAGCGGAAATCCTCATCCAGCGCGATCGCGGCACGGTGTTCCAGAGATTGGCGCACGCCCACCAGCTGTTCGCTGAGAACCTTCTTGAACTGGCTGGGGAAGCCGCCTGCCGATTGAGGAGCGGCGAAGGCCACCCGCGGCAATCCCGGATGGAATACCAGCGCCAGCAGGACGGGAATCGCGAACATAAGGATCTTCAGGTCGCGCGGGGCATGCTGCAGGAAGCCCGCCGCGTGCGCCCAGGCCGGCTCCAGCTTCTCGAGACCGTGTCCCCGCATGAAGGCACCCAGGCCGGCCCCCTTCGCCCGAAGCGCATCCTCCGGAGGCTTGCGATCCATCGGCTCCAGGCGCGAGCTCGGAACAACCGGGTGCGTCTCGAACGTCTGGGCAATCAGGCGCGCAATTGGCTCGGGCCGCGGCGCCTCGCCGCCCAATGTGCGCTCGCTGCCGAAAGGAAGCGGCAGGAAAGCAATGAGCCGCGGTGCGAACCCGGCACCGGAGACGTCGGCGTGGGAGAAGCCCGGCATCGCCAGGTCGCCTGAGACCGCCGAGGACTGATCCAACGCCACATCCGAATCTGCCATCGGACTCGCCAGAATTCCCGATGCGGGCAGAACCAGTTCGGACGGCAGCCGCAGGAGATTGGTAGATCCCGGCGTGGACGTTACGCTGGCGTCCGGTGAAATGCTCGGCCAAGCGACATCCGCCGGACCCTCCGCGGCAACTTCAGCCTCCGCCGCACCTGCAGCGGTGCCCGCCAGGATTCCCGGCGCCGGCTTCAGCATGTCTGCCGGAAGGGAACGCAATCCGGCGATGCCGACCTGATTGGATGTTTCTACGATTACCGGCGTGTCCACGAGAACCGCCGCGGGCATCGCGGCCGACGACATGGCCAAAGACGCCTGGACGGGGATTTCCGCAATTCCGGCGCGGCCTGCAAAACTTCCCGCGTGTGCGGCGACGGCCAGGCTCAGCTTTCGCGCGGACGCCGAGGCAAGCTGGTAGGCTGGCGCGATCGCGGAAGCTGCTGCGGTGGGCAGGATCGTCTCCGCCACAGAATCGATTCTCTCCTGGGGCCGAGCAGCCGGCGTGAACGGCTGTTCCTGCGCAGCGAACCGGGCCAGCGCCAGCAGTTGATCCGGATGCGGAACTTGCTGGTCGAGAAGCTGAACCAGCACATCGTTTTGCGGGGCAACTTCCAGCACCACATGCGTCGAGGCAACGGGCTTGGCCTCGATCGGCTCCGGTTTCGACAAAGCCAAACCGAACGCCTGTTGTGATCGGCTGCCGGCAGAGACCGGCAATCCCACCCGCCTGGCGGACGCAAGTCCGACCTGCGGCCCGCGCGATTGCGGATGGCACAGCACGCCGTCGAAGTGCGCGGCTGCCAATTCCATGGGGGCCGTCCAGCTATGGGGAATGAGACTCGACCAGCCGACCCGATTTCCTTCCGGCAGGGACTTCGTTCGAGATGCGGCCCAGATGGCGGATGGCTGCACCGGCGGCCTCACCAGCTCGTATTCAAACGGGTCGGCCACGATTAGTTCGGGAGCGCTTGCACGTCTGGCTGGGAAGTGCGGGGTCAACATGCCGCTCGGATCGGGCACGGCAGAGTCAAAGTACACTGCTTCTTCGGGGGCTGCTTCGAGGAGGGGAATGAGGAAAGGCTCTGCAACGGGCGCGCTGGCCAGCGGCGGAGTGATCAGCTCCGGCAGCCTGGTTGAATCGTCGGCAACCGGCGGCCGGTGGGAGCTTAGAGTGATGTGGCTCTGCTGGAGCCGCTCAAGAGCCAAACGCTCTTGTTCCTGCCAGTATGACTTGCGATGTGCGCTGGAACAGAATTGCCCATGGGTAACCTTGCGATAGAGCGGGAGTTTACCCTCGCAATAGAGACACCGGGTGTCATCCGACCATGACATCGATCCCATGGTACGGTCCGGGGCCGGAAAATACTACGCAGTGAATGCCTTAAGGAGCACTTAGGGATTTAGCTTATGTGGGGCCTTATTAAACGCCCCAGCAGTAGTCTTCGACGGCCCTCTGGATGGTCGGGTCATTCTCGCTAAGTCGCATCAGCTCAAGCCGGAGAGCATCCACCAGCGCGAACCAGCTGGCCTCAATGACGTTCTCGGAAACACCCACCGTGGCCCAGCTCCGCCGATGGTCGGACCACTCCACCAGCACCCGGACGCGGGCCGCCGTGCCCTTCTTGTTATCCAGAACACGGACCTTGTAGTCGGTCAAACGAACCCCTGCGATCCCCGGATACAGCGACGACAAGCACTGGCGCAGCGCCAGATCCAGCGCATTCACCGGACCGTTGCCCTGGGATGTTCCCGAATGGACGCCGTCCTGGGCTTTGAGCGTCACCGTCGCGGTGGTGCCGGTGGATTTCGTCGTGGTCTCATAATTGACCACCTCGAAAAACTGCAGCCCGGGGCGCAGTGCTTCGCGCACCAGCAGCTCAAAGGTGCCTTCGGCGGCCTCGAGCTCATACCCCTGAAATTCCATCTGCTTCATGCGATCCAGCAATTCGCGCCGAGCCGTATCGTCCAGGCGATCTTCCAGGCCGTGCTGCTTCAGCTTGTAAAGGACGTTGCCCTTCCCGGAAAGGTCGCTGAGCAGCACCCGCTGCCGGTTGCCCACCAGCTTAGGATTGATGTGTTCGTAGGTGGCCGAATCCTTCAGCACCGCGCTCACGTGCACTCCACCTTTATGGGCGAACGCGCTATGGCCGACATACGGCTGATCTCCGCGGATGGGCAGGTTGGCCAGCTCCGCGATGAAGCGCGCCGCGGACGACAGGTGCGCCAGCCGCTCCTTGCCGATGGTGGTGTGCCCCATCTTCAGTTCCAGGTTGGCGATGATGGACGTCAGATTGGCGTTGCCGCAGCGCTCGCCATACCCGTTGATGCAGCCTTGCACATGGGCGAAGCCCGCCTCGATCGCCGCCAGCGAATTCGCCACCGCCAGCTCGGAATCGTTATGCGTATGGATCCCCAGGACCCCGTCGAATCTCTTGCGCACGTCCTCGCAGATTTCGGCTAAGCGGCTGGTGAGCATGCCGCCATTGGTGTCGCACAGGCACAGGACGTCGGCGCCGGCCGTTTTGGCGGCTTCCAGGGTGCGCAGCGCGAAGTCGCGATTGGCGCAGTAGCCGTCGAAGAAGTGCTCGGCGTCATACACCACTTCCTTGCCGTGAGCCTTCAGGTATTTGACGGTGTCGGTGATGAGCGCGATGTTCTCGTCTTCCTGAATTCCCAGTGCGCGATGCACGTGCAGATCCCAGCTCTTGCCGAAAATCGAGACCACCGGCGTTCCGGCGTTCACCAGCGCGTTGACGCTGGCGTCCTCTTCCACAGTGTTTCGCGCGAAGCGGGTGGCTCCGAACGCCACCAGGCGCGCGTGCTTCAATTGCAGATCGCGCGCCCGGGCGAAGAACTCTTTGTCCTTCGGGTTCGACCCCGGCCAGCCGCCCTCAATATAGTCGATGCCCAGCTCGTCCAGTTTGTGGACCACCAGGATTTTGTCATCGGCGGAGAAGCTGACTGCCTCGCCCTGCGTTCCGTCGCGCAGGGTGGTGTCGAACGTGAATACACGCATAAGGATTAAGTTGCGGCCGGCACGCCGACTTCTTTCTTCTTTTTGAGAAACGTCATCATTTTGCGAAGCTCGGCCCCGACCTTCTCGATAGGCTGGTTCTCCTGGGCAGCGCGCATCGCCAGGAAATTCTTGCGGCCGGTCCTGTTCTCTTCCATCCATTCGCGGGCGAACTGGCCGGACTGGATCTCGCCCAGGATCTTCTTCATCTCGGCGCGGGTTTGCTCGTTCACGATGCGCGGGCCGCGGGTATAGTCGCCATATTCCGCCGTATCCGAAACCGAGTAGCGCATGTAGCTGAGACCGCCCTCGTAAATCAGATCGACAATCAGCTTCACTTCGTGCAGGCACTCGAAATAGGCCATTTCCGGCGCATAGCCGGCTTCGACCAGCGTGGTAAACCCGGCGCGAATCAGCTCGCTGACGCCCCCGCACAGAACCGTCTGTTCGCCGAATAGATCCGTTTCGGTTTCTTCCTTGAACGACGTCTCCAGAATGCCGGCGCGCAAGCAGCCGATACCGCCGCCGTAGGCCAGCGCATTCTTCAGCGCATTCCCCGAGGCGTCCTGATGGATGGCGACCAGACCGGGAACACCCTGCCCTTCCGTGAACACTTCGCGCACACGGTGACCGGGAGCCTTCGGAGCGATCATGCTCACGTCGACGTTCTTGGGCGGCGTGATGAAGCCGAAGTGGATGTTGAAGCCGTGCGCGAACATCAGCGTCTTACCCGGCGTAAGATTCGGCTCGATGTCTTTCTTATAGAGCTCACCCTGGATGTGATCCGGGACCAGCAGCATGATGATCTGGGCGGCCTTGGCGGCGTCGGCCACCGAGAACACTTTCAGTCCCGCGGCTTCGGCTTTCGCTTTGCTCTTGCTGCCTTCCGGCAGACCGACAATCGAATCGAAGCCCGAATCGCGCAGATTCAGCGCGTGCGCATGCCCCTGGCTGCCGTAGCCGATAATGGCGATCGTCTTTCCTTTGAGAAGCGAGGGATCGCCGTCTTTTTCGTAGTATTTCGTGACCATTTAATTTGAGCCTTACTCCGTGGTTTTCAGGACCTCATGGTCCGTTTCCAAATGTTCTTTTCTCACCGGCGGGGCCAGCTTCAGCTTCTTCGCCTCCAGCGGCACGGAAACCAGGCCGGATCGGGTTACTTCAATCTCGCCGTATCGCTGCATCACCCGCACAAAGGCGTCGAGCCTTTCCGAATCGCCGGTGGCTTCGAGCGCCAAGCCGTCCATGGCGCTTTCCACCAGCTTGGCGCCGAACATTTCGGCTTCCTTCAGTACAGCCGTACGATTTTCCGGCGACGTGCCCACCCACAGCAGCACCAATTCTCTTCGAACGGCAGCGCCTTCGGTGAGGTCCGATACTTGCAGCACGTTCACCAGCTTGTTGATCTGCTTGATCACCTGGGCGCGCTGCGTGGAATCGATATCCACCACGATGCTCATGCGGGAAAGCTCCGGGTCCAGCGTGCGCGCGACCGTCAGACTTTCGATGTTATAGCCCCGCGCCGCCAGGACGCCCGTGACTCGCATGAGTGAGCCGGCCTTGTTCTCGACCAATAGTGAAATCAGTTGCAGCATTCAAAACCTCTAATCGGGTCTGGCATGCCAGACCCCTACACCGTCACCGGGACCACCGGGCCCAGCACCATCTCATTGATCGCGCCGCCCGCCGGAACCATCGGATACACGGTCTCGAACGGCGTCACCCGCACGTTCAGCAAGTAAGGACCGGGCTCGCGAACCGCGGCCTCCAGGGCCGCGCGCAGTTCGCTTGGTTTCTCCACGGTGCTGCCGCGGAATCCGTAGGCCCCCGCCAGCTTTTCCGGATCGGGGAAACCATCCAGCTTCACCGAGCTCAGACGATTGTTATAGAACAGCTCCTGCCACTGCCGGACCATGCCCAG
>DATIRX010000402.1:0-3224 GCA_035469225.1 Bryobacteraceae bacterium | reverse complement strand
TTCCACGATGCTCATGTGCTCGCGCAGGTTCAGGTCGAGCTGGGCGTCGCGCACCAGCAGGGACGCCTTTTCCTTGATCACGCGATCGCGAACCGTGGTCGAGATTTTGAAGCCTTCGCCGCGGGCCGCGCGCACGTTGAGCTCCTCTCCGTCGAGCGTCATCAGCACGCCGCGCCCGGCCATGACGGCTTCCACCGAAAGATCCATGATCAAGGGGAACAATTCCGCCAGGGGCCGGTGGCCGGCCAGCTCGCGTCCCGCGCGGATCAGCGCACGCATCTGCGGGCTGCCTTGCAGGACGTGGGTTTTGTTGAGATCGTCGATTCCGGCCTGCGGGCCCAGGACCCCGTCGAGGCTGGCCACCACGGTGGTGGCGCTGTTGGAGAACTCCTCGGTGTTATCCACGAACACCACGGTGTTATGCGTGGCCATGCCGGGGTCGGCGAATTCGATGGTCAGATGTCCCGCCGAAATCCGGTCGCCGGGCAGGAAGGGCATGGCCTTCTCGATCCGGACGCCGTTGAGCAGGGTTCCGTTCTTGCTCTTCAGGTCTTCGACGGTCCAGTGTCCGTCGCGCCCCACCAGGGCCAGATGCTGGCGCGAAAGCCCGATATCGTCGGGATAACTCAGCTCATTGGCGCCGGAACGGCCCAGGGTGATGCGGTCGTGATCCAGAAGGATGGTGGCAGTGTTACCGTCCAGATCACGGATGATCAGTTCGCGAGGCACGAGTTGAGGGCTGGCGGCCAATCCTTTAGCGTATCATCACTTTACGGCAGTTAACGCTCAAGCTCCATTCCGCCGATAAAAATGAGGGCCACTTGACCCGGGGACATTACATCATGCAGAATGATTGTTTCAGCCTCAGCCCGCAATCTAATGTAGGAGAGCG
The DNA here is from genome assembly GCA_035469225.1 of Bryobacteraceae bacterium. GTDB lineage: Bacteria > Acidobacteriota > Terriglobia > Bryobacterales > Bryobacteraceae > Palsa-187. The sequence continues at coordinate 2,332 of DATIRX010000402.1, read as the reverse complement.
TCAGCTTGCTTTTTAAATACCGGGCCAACGCCCGTATCCTGACCGTTCTGTTTGCCGCGGCCGCCACGCTGGTCCAAGGCGCCACAACCCAGAGTTCTCACAAGAAGAAAACCACCTCCAAAGCCTTCAAGAAAACTTCCTACACGCTCCGCTCCACGGCTCCGAAGGTTTCCTCTTCGGCCGCCAGAAAAGCCACCCGAAAAACCTCCACGGTTGCCCGCGGGCCGTGGCGGGTTCCGAACTATGCGCCGTCCGCCGAGGGCGATTTCTTTGAAGGCGACGATATTGTCGCGCGCAATGCCGCGGTGGATGCGCTGGGCCGGCTGAACGGCTCGGTGGTGGTGGCCGATGCCGATTCCGGGCGAATCCTGAGCATCGTAAATCAGAAGCTGGCGTACAAGAGCGGATTCCAGCCGTGCTCGACGATTAAGGTTCCAGTGGCGCTGGCCGCGCTGAGTGAGACCGTGGTCGATCGGCTGACCAAGATCCGCATCTACGGCAACACCAAAGTGGCCATGACCGAGGCGCTGGCCAAATCCAACAACCAGTACTTCGCCAGCTTGGGCGAGAAGCTGGGGTTCGCGCGAGTGAGCTATTACGCGCGTCTATTCGGCTTGGGTGAGAAAGCCAGCCTGGACATTGAGCAGGAGCAGCCCGGCATCCTGCCGGCGGAGACTCCCAAGAGCGGCATGGGCATGATGACCAGTTTCGGCGACGGAATCACCATCACCCCGCTCGAAATGGCCGGACTCATGGGCGCCGTGGCGAACGGCGGCACGCTGTACTACCTGCAGTATCCGAGAAATCAGGAGCAAGCCGGGACCATGATTCCTCAGATCAAGCGCAAACTGGACATCGACTATCTGATTCCGGAAATCAAGCCCGGCATGATGGGCGCGGTGGAGTATGGCACGGCCCGCCGCATCGGCTTCGATCCCAACGAGCCCATTTATGGGAAGACCGGCACCTGCACCGATACGCGCACGCCGACGCATCTGGGATGGTTCGGATCGTTCACCGAAGTCGGCGACCGGCGCCTGGTGGTGGTGGTGCTTCTGACCGGCGGCAGCGCGGTCAGTGGGCCTACGGCCGCGGGCGTGGCAGGCAACGTCTATAAGAACCTGAGCGCGGGCAACTATTTCGCCAAGCGTTCGACCATCGTCGCCGCGGCGGGACAGTAGTTTACCGGTAGGTCTCGCTTCGGTGCCTCACCCGCAAGACCTCGATGGTCTGTTCGTCAATTCTGCGGAACAGGGTTCGGTAGTCGCCGGACCGTAAGCGGAATTCAGTACGGGGCGGCTGCAGCTTGATTACGTCGCCCGCGCCGGTCTCCAAGTATCGATCGATCGCCTGCAGAATCTGCCAGCCGGTTTCGCGGTCGATGGCGCGCAAGTCTGCCGGGCCGTCGGCGACCAGACCACAATCCGTTTGGGCATCGTTCAGGATGCCGCTTAAGACTTGCGGGCTAAACCGAACTCGTGCAGAATCTCCTCGTGCGGAATTCCTTCGCCGCGCGCGACGGACGCGTGAGCTTCGTCCAGTGCCGCGGCTTCTTCCGCTGAGACCGGCTCGCTTTCCACCGGCGCATTCGCGAGGGAGCGCGCGAGCGGTTCTTCGTCCGGATAAACCATAACTTCGAGTACTCTCCGCACCGCATCTAGCTTATCGGCCGACAATTGATCGAGCAGCGCATGAGCCTGTCGGCGTTCTTGTGCGAGATCGGGTTCCATGGGAATCGAGTCCGTCTTTAAAGTATCATCCGCTCCACTTTCAATTCTGGGGCCCCGTGCCGTGCGCTTTACTCCCCACGGCGGGAGTCCGGAGATTGTACCGGCGACATCCACTGATACGCAGGCCCGTTATACGCCAGGATCTAGAATGGCGATGGCTGGCCGATTCGGCTCTCCAATGGAAGAGCGCGCGAATTCCTTGGTTTGAAGATATCCGGAAGCGGTCTGCCGCAAGGTCACCTGAGGCGGAAAATCGTGGACCCGATGGGAGATGGAGCAGAAGCTAAAGCGTGATAGAGCAGCTGCTGTCGGCGCACTGAATGGCGTCTGTCCCCTTGAACTCACATGGGATCGCCTTGCGAGATAATCCTGGACATGACCCATGACCTGGTAACTACCGCTTTTACCCTGGAGGGCTATCGGATCGTTCAAAACCTCGGATTAGTGCGCGGCATCGTGGTGCGCTCGCGCTCCATCTTCGGAACGATCGGCGCCGGATTGCAGACCATCGTCGGCGGCAACATCACTTTGCTCACGGAGCTGTGCGAGAAGACGCGCTCGCAGGCGTTTGAGCTGATGATCCAGCACGCCATCGAACTGGG
>DATIRX010000401.1:0-2824 GCA_035469225.1 Bryobacteraceae bacterium | reverse complement strand
CGTCCGTCAGCTTGATCTGGTAGATCTGCTCGATGCCCTTCGCGCCCAGCTTCACGGGTACACCGACGAACAGACCGTTGATGCCGTATTCGCCTTCGAGATAGGCCGCGCAAGGCAGAACTTTCTTCTTGTCCTTCAGGATCGATTCGACCATCTCGACCGCCGCGGCCGAGGGCGCATAGTAGGCGCTGCCGGTTTTGAGGTATTTGACGATCTCCGCGCCGCCGTTGCGCGTGCGATCGACAATCGCCGCCAGCTTATCCGGCGCAATCAATTCCGTCAGCGGAATGCCGGAGACGCCCGACAGCCGGACGACAGGCACCATGGTGTCGCCGTGTCCGCCCATCACCACTGCCGTGACATTCTCCACCGAAACATTCAGTTCCTCCGCGATAAACGTGCGGAAGCGCGCCGAATCCAGAACGCCGGCCATGCCAATGATACGGCTCTTGGGGAATTTCGAGGTCTTGAGCGCGGTCCAGCACATCGCGTCCAGCGGATTCGTCACCAGCACGATGATGCAGTTGGGAGAGTACTTCACGATCTGCTCGGTCACGCCCTTGACTACTTCGTGGTTGGCCAGCAGCAGATCGTCGCGGCTCATACCCGGTTTGCGAGCGAGGCCCGCGGTGATGACCACCACGTCGGAATTCGCAGTCGGCGCATAATCGTTGGCGCCGGTAATCCGGACGTCGTAGCCTTCAATAGGACCCATCTGGAGCATGTCCAGAGCCTTGCCCTGGGGAACTCCTTCGACCACGTCCACCAGAACCACGTCGCCCAATTCTTTATATGCGAGGTTGACCGCGCAGCTCGCGCCGACGTTACCCCCGCCCACTACAGTGATCTTGTTGCGCATGTGTATTTAAGAGTTCTCAGCTTCTGGCTTCTCGGGTTCTTTGCCCGCTTCCTTACGAGCCTGATCGAACAGCAAATTCAGCGTCTTGTCGGTGCGGATATGGCCCGCGATACGCGCCAGGCCGCCTTCCTTCTGCAGCTTCGCGCGTGTGACGGCCAGGGCTTCCCGCTGCAGGCGGGCGATCCGCGCAACCTCGCGATCCACTTCTTCCTGCGTGGGCGCGACCGCTTCGCGCTCGCCCACCTTGTCCAGAATGAGCGATGCCTTTACATCTCGAATGGCCCGCGCCTTCTGCGATTCCCGCACTTTTTCCCAATCCAGCTTGATCTGGTTGGGATCCACGCCTTGGGCCGCGAGGGAACGCAGCTGGTTTTCGACGTTGATCTGGATCTGGCGATCCACGTACGCGTCCGGCACCGGAAAATCGTGAGTGTCCACCAGCTTGTCGATCAACTGCTGCTTGGCTTCCTCTTTGGAATGATGCTCGCGCTCCTGGAAGATCGATTTGCGGATGGTTTCTTTCAGCTCATCCAGCGTCTTGAAATCGCCCAGGTCCTTGGCGAACTCGTCGTTCAGCTCCGGCAGGTCCTTGCGGCGGACGGCCTTCACCACGGCGCGGAACTTTACTGTTTTTCCCGCGAGATTCGGGCGATCGTAATCCTCGGGATAGGTGACTTCAAACTCGCGCGCCTCGTCGGGCGACGCGCCGCGAAGGCTTTCGCTGAATTCCTTCATGGTGGCTTCGTCGCCGATCTTAAGCATCAGCTCTTCCTGCGAGACTTTCTCCGCCACGCCCTCCAGGCTTTCAAGCGACACCACCGCATAATCTCCGTCCGCCAGCGGACGCGGATCTTCATTCACGTATTGCGCTTTTTGATCGCGGATCTGCTCGACGCGCTGGTCCACGTCCGCATCGCTCACCGTCGGCTCGTTGTAGGTGACGGTCACGCCGCGATACTCGCCCAGCTCGAAGGTCGGCGCCACTTCGAATTCGGCCTTGAAGCGCAGCGGCTCCCCGGCGTGAAAATGGACGTCGCTGATGTTGGGCCGTCCCACCAGATGCAGATTATCCTGCTCGACGGCGGCTTGCAGGAAACGCGGAACCAGGGCATCCAGCACTTCCTGGCGGATGTCCCCGGCGAAGCGGGTCTTGACGATGCTCAGCGGCGCCTTGCCCGGGCGAAACCCGGGCAGGCGAGCTTTCCCTTGGATTTGGGCGGCGGCACGCTCGGTTTCCTGCTCCACCTCGGCTAGGGGGACAGTGATTTCCAGGGCGTGCTTGCACCCTTCGATTAACACCGGATTTCCCGCGCTCAGCGGCGGGCCGCCGCGGCCGGCTGAGCAGCTTCCTTGAGCGCGTTGGCCTTGTCCGTGGCTTCCCAGCTGAACGTATCTTCGGTCCGGCCGAAATGGCCGAATGCAGCGGTCTTGCGATAGATCGGGCGGCGCAGGTTTAGCGTCTCGATCATGCCTTTCGGCGTCAGCTTGAAGGTGGCGCGAACCAGCTCCACCAGGCGCTCTTCAGGAAGGGTGCCGGTGCCGAACGTGTTCACCATCACCGATACGGGTTCCGCCACGCCGATGGCGTACGCCAGCTGCACTTCGACGCGCTTGGCCAGGCCGGCCGCAACCAGGTTCTTGGCGACGTAGCGCGCCATGTAGCAGGCCGAGCGATCCACCTTCGTCGGATCCTTGCCGGAGAACGCCCCGCCACCGTGACGGCCCATGCCGCCGTAGGTATCGACGATGATCGTGCGCCCGGTCAGGCCGGTGTCCCCATGCGGCCCGCCGATGACGAACCGTCCGGTCGGATTGATGTGATATTTGGTGCCCGAATCCACCATGTTCGAGGGAACGATGGGATCGATGATCAGTTTCTTGACGTCGGCGCGGAGCTGCTCGGTGGTGACGTCGTCATCGTGCTGCGTGGAAATCACCACGGCGTCGATGCGCTTGGGCTGCCCG
>DATIRX010000400.1:0-10081 GCA_035469225.1 Bryobacteraceae bacterium | reverse complement strand
GCAGCGAATTCGCCGCGGTCATTTCGAACTGGAGCGTCACGGGTTTGGGCCGAGCCTATTCCGTAACGGGGCCGGGCAGCCGCCGGATAGAAAACACCTCCACGAAAATCGTGTACAGCGGCTCGTGGACTGAATCGCGCGGCAATTACTCAGGAGGATCGATTCACTCCACGGTTACGGAAGGAGACAGTGCGAGTTGTTCGTACACTGCGACGCAGACCCACACGCTGTACCTGGGCACCCGTTACACCGGCAACGCGGCGCAACTGTCGATCGTCGTCGATGGCGGAACAGCGCACACTCTGAATCTGCGAGTCCCCGGGGAGGACGTGCTGATCCGTTGGCCCCTGGGCGAATTCGGCGCCGGGAATCACACCGTCTCGATCCTGCACGCGGGGCCGGCGGCGGCCGAGTTTTACCTCGATTTCGTAGAACTGGCGGTGCCCACTACGACGCTTCCGTCTTTCCCGGAGGAGCCGCGGATGACGCTGGCGACCGATTGGGACACGGATCATTCCATTGCGCTGGCTCCGGAGCGCACCGCATGGCTGATCGACACGCTGGGGTTCAAGGGTCGCCAAAACAACTATGTGGGAGCGTTGTGGTTTTACGAACTGCTGAATCCCGACAACGTTTATGCGGCGGGGACCGTCACGTTTGGAGGCACGCCGGAGCCGGGCGAATTCGTGTCCGTGTTTCTGGCACGCGATGACAGTCCCCCAGGGACACCCCCCACCGAGGTTCAGCGGGGAATGCATGGAGGCGACACGCTAGAGTCGATCGCCGTCTCGTTCAGTCAGGAATTCAATCGCGGCTATACGGGGGTGTGGGCCAGCGCAGCCGGAAGCGTGGTGACGATCCGGTCGCGCTCGCTGGGCGCCGACGGAAATCATTATACGCTGGGTCATTCCACGACCAGCAGCACGTTGACGGTGAGCGTGTCGGCGACGTTCTCAGGGGGGACCACCGGCGTCTGGAGGACCGACCTGACGGCGTCGCCGAGATTGAATCGAGCGGTGCGGGACTGGAGCCAAAGCTTTTTTGCCGCGCTGGGCGGATACGGAATCGACGTGGCGGCGGCGTTCAGCACCGAACTACGCGATGTGGATCCTTCCACAACAGCCGGCATGGTGCAGAGAGGGCCGGGCGGCGATGCGATTCTGCTGCAGACGCCCGCGTACCAGACCAACTTTTCGCCCACCAGTCTGAACTTTTGGAAGCAGGTGTATTTAGACGCGGCGGCGCTTCAGGCGAATGCGGGTCTGCGGCCGTATCTGCAATTCGGCGAAGTGCAATGGTGGTATTTTCCCAACGATGGACTTGGCGGGGCGTTCTCAGGAATGCCGTTTTACGATGCCTGGACGGTGGCTCAGTTTGAGACGCTGTACGGCCGGGCGATGACCGTGTTCACCGACAATACAGCCGATCCTGCCGCGTATCCGGACGAAGCGGCGTTTTTGCCGGCGGTGATCGGAAACTTCACCGCGGCAATCATGGAATATGTCCGGACGACGTATGCCGATGCGCGGTTCGAAGTGCTCTACCCGCTGGATGTCAATCAACGGGACTTCAATCGCGCCATCAACTATCCGGCGACCCACTGGACGGCGGCGACCTTGGACTGTCTGAAGACGGAAGGGTTCGGATTCACGCTTCAGCGAAACCTGGACAAGAGCGAGCGAAGCATGCGGCTGATCGGATTTCCCGAGTTTCCCGCTGCGAAGCGGAGTCAGTTGGTGGGAGTGGGCGACGCGACCACGGCGTGGCTGAAAGAAGCCCAATTCGCGCAGGGAAACGCGTTTGAGAGCGTGGTGCTGTTCGCGCTCGATCAAATGTGTCTGATCGGCTATGCGCTTCCGCTGCCGGAGACGTTCCGGCGGAGCGTTAGGATTGGGAGTTAAACTAGATTCGGTTGCTCCACGTCCAGAACGTTTCCAAGGTTTATCGTTTATATGGCCGGCCGTTGGACCGCTTGACGGAAATCCTGCCGTTGCTTCCTCACCATCCGCCCACCGAGTTCTGGGCGCTTCGTGACGTAAGCCTCAGCGTCGAGCGGGGCGAAATTCTAGGCGTCATCGGTCCGAACGGAAGCGGAAAGAGCACGCTCCTGCAAATCGTGTGCGGGATCCTGGAACCGACGCAGGGACGCGTACTCGCCAGCGGACGGATCGCGGCGCTGTTGGAACTGGGCGCCGGGTTCAATCCGGAATTCAGCGGGCGCGAGAATGTGTTCCTGAACGGCGAAATCTTGGGGATTTCCCGCCAGGAAATGGAGCGCATGTTTCCGGAGATCGAAAAGTTCGCCGAGATCGGCAGCTTTATGAATCGTCCGGTGAAGGAGTACTCCAGCGGCATGTATGTGCGCCTGGCGTTCTCGACGGCGATCCACGTGGATCCCGAAATCCTGATTGTGGATGAAGCCCTGGCGGTCGGGGATGCGATCTTTGCCAATCGCTGCATCAAGAAATTCGAGGAGCTCAAGCAACGCAAGGTGACGGTGCTGTTCGTCTCGCACGATCTGGGACTGGTCAAGCGTCTCTCCGACCGCGTCGCGCTGATGGTGGACGGCCGCGTGGCCGCGTACGGAGCGCCCAGCGAAGTGGTGAATCGCTACGTTGGAATGGTGCTGGAGCGGCAGGATACTCCACGTGCGGGAGGTGAGGGCCTCGGAGGCAGCTACCGGCATGGCGATGGAGCCAGCCGCATCCTTGCGGTGGAAATGCTCCCCAGCAAGAGCATCGCCCCGGGCGAACCTCTGACGATCCGCGTGCGCGCGCGTGCGGAGAAGGATCTCGAAAATCCGGTGATCGGTATTTTGATCCGCAACCGGCTGGGCATCGACGTGTTCGGCACCAATACGCGGATCGAACAGGTCGACCTGGGGAACATAGGCGCGGGCGAGACGTTTGAAGTGGAGTTCGGGTTCGATTGCCTGTTGACGCGGCAGGACTATACACTGACGGTTGCGAGCCAGTATCCCGATGGCTACAGCCAGGATTGGCTGGATGACGTAATTGCATTTTCGGTGGTGGATGCGCGCGACGTTGCCGGGCTGGCAAGTTTCCGGACGCGCGTGAACTGGCGGCGGATTACAGCATGAGGCTCAGAGAAATTCAAACGGCGTTGCGCGACGAAAAACTGGACGGCTGGCTGTTCTTCGATCATCACCAGCGGGATCCTCTGGGATACCGCGTGCTGCAATTCACTCCCGGGTCGATGGTGACGCGCCGCTGGTATTACTTTGTGCCGGCAAGCGGCGAGCCGCGCGGGCTGGCGCACAAGATCGAGCCGGAGACGCTTCGGGAATTGCCGGGCGAGATTGCGCTTTACGCGAGCTGGCAGGAATTGCAGGAAGGTTTGCGCGGCATTCTTGGTTCCGCGCGCCGCGTGGCCATGCAGTATTCTCCCGATTGCGCGGTGCCCTACGTGGCCATGGTGGACGCCGGCACGGTGGAGATGGTTCGCGGCATGGGGATCGACGTGGTTACGTCCGCGAATCTGATTCAGTATTTTGAATCGCGATGGAATGAACGGCAGCTGGAGAATCACCTGGAGGCCGGCCGGCGGATCGACAAGATTCGTGCCGACGCGTTCGCAAGAATCTCGAGCAAGGTTCGTTTGGGCGAGCGGATCACCGAATGGGAGATGCAGCAGTTTATTCTCGATCAGTTTCGCGCGGCCGGATTGTTTGCCGACCACGGTCCCGACGTCGCCGTGAATGCGAACGCGTCCAATCCCCACTACAATCCGACGCAGGAGCGCTGTGCGGAGATCCGGCGGAATGATTTGGTCCTGCTGGATATGTGGGCCAAGCTGGACGTTCCCGACGGGGTGTATTACGACATCACTTGGGTCGGATATTGCGGCAAGCAGCCGCCGGCAGCCATGGAGAACGTGTTCACCATCGTGCGCGACGCCCGCAATAAGGCGATTGCGCGGGTGAAACAGGCGGTGTCGGCCAAGGAAACCTTGTACGGGTATCAAGTGGATGACGCGGCGCGGGCGCACATCCGGGAAGCCGGTTTCGCCGATTACTTCTTTCACCGCACCGGACATTCGATCGGCGCGGAAGTCCATGGCACGGGCGCCAATATGGACAATCTGGAAACCCACGATGAGCGGCGCGTGATCTCCTGGACCTGCTTTTCGGTGGAACCGGGGATCTATCTACCGGAGTTCGGGGTGCGGTCAGAAGTGGACGTGTTTGTAGACGACGATAGCGCTCGCGTCACCGGCGAGATGCAGGACCGGTTGATCCTGCTCTAGAAGTTGTAAGCCGTGGTGCGTCCGACGATGATGACGATGCCCCAGCTGATCAGCGATATCCATCCAGCCAGCTTGGCCGCGCGCGGCGGATTTTCGGCCCACTCCCAGTCCCTCATCTGGCGATAGATTTTGGAGGAGTGGAAGATCAGCACGTTAAGGGCTGCCACGAACAGGAACAGCACCTTGAAACGGAAGGAAATATTGGTGTAGCATTTCACCGGTTCCGAGATGAACAGAAGCACTCCTGTCACGATCATGAGCGCGAATCCGGCCGTGATCCAGGGAATGAGCTGATGGAACACATCGGAGGCTGACTCCTTCTTGAGGATCAGGCCCATCATCCGGAGATCCGAGATCGCGATCAGTCCGGCGGACACGCTGATACCCAGCAGGTGCAAGCCTTCAATCACCGGGAAAGCGAGTATGGATTCCCGGATGGAAATGCTCATCGACGTTTCCTGGATCCATTTGCAGATTTCGAAAAGAGACATGGGGGTCACGTGGCCAGTGCTTCGGTTTCCTCGCGGATAAAAGTTGCATCGGTTCGGCGAGACACAGCGATTTCAGGATGAACGGGCGCCGGCGCGTGCCCGTCGGGCACCCGGATCGGCTCAAGCATTGCCAGAATGTCCGCTCGCCGATGCTCAAACCACGGCGGCAGGAGCAGCTGTTGGCCGAGCTGATTGAACGCTTCATCCCGGGCGAAGCCGCCGGGCGCTGTCGCGGCGCATTCGACCAGAATCCCTCCGGGCGAGCGCACGTAGATCGAGTGAAAGTAATTGCGGTCCTTGATCTCCGAACAATCGGTGTAGCCCAGCTCTTCGTAAAGTCCCTTTTGCTGTGCGAGTGCGTTGTCGTCCGGAACGTCCAGAGCGACGTGATGGACAGTGCCCGCGCCGAACGTCCAGCTCCCGGACGGCCGGGTGGGCTCGTGCAGCAGCACCAGCGTTTTGCCCGCGCCGCCCTTGCCGATTTCGAGGCGATGATACGCACCGTCGACGCCGGTCTTGCGGAATCCGAGCGCCTCGACGAAGAAACGCTCCTCTTCGTCGATCTCCCGCACCGATAGAAGCGGCCCGTGAAAACCTCGCACCGACTCAGCCTGCCCGATTTCTTCGGTGGTCCAGCCTGCGCGGTTTTCCTTCGGGTCTTCAATCACCTCGATCGCGAGTCCCGCGGGATGTTCGAAGTGCACGAAGCGCTGGCCGAATCGCTCATGTATTCCACGGTGCACGACCCGGTGGCGGTTCAGATGGTCTACCCAGAAGGGAAGAGTTCCCTGGGCGACCGTGTAGACAATCGACTGGACCTGGCCTGAGCCGGGCCGGCCTTGCACGCGCTTGTACGGAAACGTAGTCATGACCGAGCCCGGCTCGGCGTTCTGGTTGGCGTAGTAGAAGTGGTAGTGCGCGTAACGGCCATCGAACAGGATGGTCTGCTTAATGAGTCGCTGCCCGACGACTTTGGTGAAGAAATCGATATCTTCCTGCGCGCCGCTTGCGCAAGCGGTCAGATGGTGGATTCCGGTGACAGGGTAGTCCATGCTCGGCGACCTCGTGCGGTTCCGGGAGCAATCAATGGGCCTTTTCTTGCTTGTGGAACGCATTGGGAATACGCAATTACGCGCAGAAAAACGGCTCGCGACGAGCCGCCGGGTGGGTGAAATCCCGCGGTGTGCGCGAAATCACTCGCCTCAGTTTCGCCGCGGCGTGCCGATCGCGTTCATTTTTCAATGTCCCCGAGTGGCTTTCTACTTGCCTTTAGAAGGACCCAGTGGAGTTGTCTCTTTCCCCTGACCTGATTCTGGTCTATGTCCTGAACCGTAGCGGCTGCGTGGGGCGGCTCACCTCCGGGCGCATCCGACGCGACGGCGGCCTCATCGTATTTGACCGCTACGGACGGATGATCGAGTATCTTTCCGCACCCGCGGGAAATGTCCGGAGCTGGTCTGTGATGACGCCGGAGGGAGCGCCTGTCGATGGCTGGTGCGACGTCCAGGACGGAGATCGCGCCACCTTCTTCGTGTCTAAAGCTTCTGCGTGACTGCGGCCCGGGCCGCGTCCAGCGAGCCTTCGGCCGAAGCGATCCAGGTTTCCAGGCTGCGCTGCTCCGCCTCTGCGCGCTCCAGCGCACCCGAAGTCTGTTCCCGAGCCGGGCCGCCGGTCACATTTCGTGCCTGCACGAAGTATTGGGGATCGAGGCAGTGTTCGATCTCCTCGCGGGTCAGCCGCAACGAAGGACGGGCCTTCAGAAGCGCTTCGGCCAGCGTATGGGGATCGTCCCGCAGACCGCAAGCGCGGACAGACTCCGCCACCAGGGCGTGCGCCTCCCGGAAGCTCAGCCCTTCGCTGCGCACCAGCGTATCGGCCAACTCGGTCACGGTCAGAAAATCGCGCCTGGCCCGGTCGGCCATCACCTCCACGTTCAGGTGCGCTGTTTGCAACGCGCCCGAGATCAATTGAAGCGCGCGGCGGGCGTCGCTGAACATGGTGAAGACCAGCGGTTGAAGATCGTCCTCGCTGTCATTCACGTCACCGAAAGGCGTATTGTGGGCGCAGGTGAGCACCGCCTGGGCTTCTCCCAGCGCACGGCTGGCGAGGATGCGAACATGCTCCAGCGCTACCGGATTCCGCTTCTGCGGCATGATGCTGGAAGATTGCACAAAGGCATCCGAGAGCCGCAGAAATCCGAATTCGCGGGTGGACCACAGCAGCAGATCCTGAACCAGCTTGCCGATATTCACCATCGCTACGGCCACCGCAGCCGCCGTTTCGGTGATGTAATCGATGGCGGCGATTGCGCCGTAGGAGTTTTCCGCGAGGCCGTCGAATCCCAGAAACCGGGCGGTAGCGTCCCGGTCGATGGGAAACCCGGACGTGGTGATTGCGGCCGCGCCCATGGGACTCAGATTCACGCGGGCGAATGCGGCCCGAAGCCGCGCGGCATCGCGAGCCAGGAATTCGATGGCCGCCAGCAGATAGTGTGCCAGCGTCGTCGGCTGCGCCGGCTGCGTGTGCGTATGTGCCGGCATCACCGTCATCACGTGCGACTCCGCCAGCGACAGCAGCACGCTGCGGACTTGGGCGATCGCGCGCGTGACAGCCAGGATTTCGCGCCGGGCCGCCATGCGGTAAAGCGTCACCGCGATGTCGTTGCGGCTGCGGGCCGTGTGCATCTTGCCCGCCAGCTCGCGCCCCGCGGCTTCCTCGAGCATGTGTTCGACAAAGAAAAACAGGTCTTCGCGGCGGCCGTCGAATTTCGCGGACAGGATTCGCGGGCGATCCAATCCGTCGAGCGCCGCCAGCAGCTTCCGTTCTTCTTCCCGCGTCAGAATGCCGCAGCCCGCCAGCATGCGCGTGTGTGCGTAGTGAATCTCCAGCAGGAAACCGAGAAAGTACTTTTGCGCGTCGGCGAAGTTATGCGCAAGTACAGTCTCGGCATAAACCGGCGCGGGAAAAGAGTCGGACATCCGTTCCCTTCATGATACCCGCCGGGCGTAGTCGATCCCGCTCCACACAGTCAATCCGAAGGTGATCCACGCCAGCACCGTGACGACGGCCAGCGGCGCCAGAGCGGCTTCATGACCCACGGCAAACAGGATGTAGGCGATCTGTGCAGCGGTGCTCGCTTTGCCCCATGCTGACGGTGGAAAATCGCGGTGGGTTTTCCGCGCCAGTGCCGCCATGGCAAACACCAGGATCATGAGATCGCGGCCCAGCACAAAGATCGTGAGTGAAAACGGGATGATGCTATGGAACCCCAGGATCAGGAACGCTCCGTCCAGCAGGATCTTGTCCGCCACCGGATCCAGCAGTGCGCCCAGCCGCGAACCTGCGTTGCATCGCCGGGCGAGGAATCCGTCCAACACATCGGTAATGCCCGCGAGGGCGAACCACACCAGCGCGGAACGAAAACTTCCCGTCCACAGCAGGTAAAAGATGTAGGGAGCCGCCAGAAGGCGCGCCGCGGTCAGCACATTGGGAAGCTGGCTCATCAGGGATGCTTCCCGTGATTATCGCAAGCTACTTGAAGTTGAATCCGAACCTGAATTCGAGATAGTTCGCCGAGCGTGTTCCGGTCGAGAAATGATCGCGGATTTCGAACTTGAAACCCATATGGTCCTTGTACCAATAGTTCAGTCCGCCGCCGATGTTTGCCAGGCTGCTGCTCTGGAACAGCTCAAAGGCATTCGAATAGCCGCCCGTGACGAATGGCGCCCAAGGCCGGTCATGCTTGAAATGATAGTAGCCGTTGAGCGACACCATCCCTGAGGAGTCCAGATCCGAGCGGCCTATGAACCCGATCTCGGCGCCGGCTCCATAGGTGTTTCTGAAAACGTATTCGCCGCCGACCCCTAGATGTATCAGTGCGGAGCTGCTGTTGCCGCCGCTAACGACACCCGGAGCTGCGAAGACATATCCGTGAGTCTGCGCTGTGGCCGCCGGCGAGGTCAGCACAGCCAGAAGGATGCCCGGAAGGACGGCGCTACGACACCATCGCATGCGCGCTTCGCTCCGACACCTGATCATAGTTCACGATCTCATACAGCGTCGGATCGTTCATGATGCGATTGACCAGCGCAAAATGCATCGCGTGTCCGGCCTTTTCCGCGATCACGTGCCCCAGCAGCGGTTTCCCGATCAGCGCCAGGTCCCCGATCAGGTCCAGCGCCTTATGCCGGCAGCACTCGTCCGGGAATCGCAGGCCGCCTTCGTTCAGAATGCTGGTACGGTCGAAACACACTGCGTTATCCAGGGACGCCCCGCGGATCAGGCCCATGTTGCGCATCTGGTCCAGCTCGTGTTCGAAGCCGAAGGTGCGCGCCGGTGCGATTTCCGTGGCGTACTGCTCCGGCGTTACTTCGATTTCGAGTGTCTGCCGCCCCACCAGTGGTTGCGGAAAGTACACTTCACAGGTCAGCAGGAAGCGATCCGACGGAAGAATGGTAATGCGTTTGCCGCCCCCTTCTACCGATACCGGCCGCCGGATGCGCAGATAGCGCCTGCGCTTACGGTATTCGCGGATTCCCGCCGCGCGAATCAACTCGACGAATGGCTTTCCGCTGCCATCTAAAATCGGCACTTCCAGGTTGTCGATTTCGACATAGGCATTGTCCACGCTCATGCTGTAGAAAACGCTAAGCAGGTGCTCCGTGGTCGAGATCAGGACGCCCTGGCGCATCAGACTCGTCGCGTAGCTGACTTTTTGCACATGCCGCCAGCTGGCCGGAATCTGGAAGCCGTCCAGGTCGGTGCGCACGAAAACGATGCCTGTGGATGGTGGGGCGGGAAGGATCCGGATGCGAACCGGAACTCCCGAATGAAGCCCTACCCCGGAGGCTTCGACGGGCCGTTGGACGGTCGTCTCAAATCTCAGAAATGTGTCTCCAAACCTGCATCCGTTACGTACTGACGGCATTGTAGCAGTCTGGAGTACGGCCGCGCTAGCTTTTTGAAAGAAAAAGACTTGTTGATCCCGTACCGTGTCTTTTTGGGTACAGTCCGGGGTTCGTCTGTGGCAAAATCGCCATTCCTCCGCCAAATCGCGGACACCTCATATACCATAAGGAAGTGCCGCGCCTCTTTCTGATTGATTCCTTTGGATTCATTTTCCGCGCGTATCACGCTCGGGCCCGCTCAGGAGCGCCGCCCTTGCGCACCGGTGCGGGTTTTTCGACCGAAGCGGTGTACATTTTCCACACCATGGTCCGGAAGCTCCGGACCCAGCACCAGCCCGACTATCTGGCAGCCATCTTCGAAAGCCAGGGTCCCACGTTTCGCGATGAGGCCTTCGAGGCCTACAAGGCTACCCGCAC
>DATIRX010000399.1:0-5783 GCA_035469225.1 Bryobacteraceae bacterium | reverse complement strand
TGATGCCGTGCGCGGCCGCATTCTGAATCACGTTGTTGCTGCTGATCGGCGTACCCAGCAGGACGCGGTCGTTGTTGTTGTTGTAGGTCGTGCTGGCGCACACTCCGCCGCCCGTCGAGCAGGGCCCGGTTCCCGGGTAAGGGTACAAGCCGAAAGCCGCATACTGTTGCGGAGAGGTTTGGCTCAGCGAGCCCAGACCGCCGCTCAACCAGGCAACGCGGTTGCCGACATAGGATGCTTCCATGACGAAACTCGGAGTAATCTCTCGCTGGATACCAAAGCTAAATTGATTTGCGCGCGGCGGCCGGTTTTGGTTCGCGTCGGCCATAAACCCGGTCGGGACACCCCCGGTCGTGCCTCGAACCGGATAGCGGTTTGGATCGGTGACCGGGAAAACCGGCGTCGCGATGGAGCCGGGAACCTGAATGTTCACGAATTGCGCGGCAGCCGGGACGTAGGAGGGACTATTGGCGGCCACAGCGTAGGTCCCGTTGGTACTGACCAGAGCGCCTCCCCCTCCAAACACGGGCGTGTAGACGATACCCCATCCGCCGCGCAGCACCGTCTTCGAGTTGAGCTGATAGGCGACGCCGATCCGCGGCCCGATCGCGTAAGGATAGGTTGGCTGATAAAAATCGCATTTACAGGTGCTGGCGAACAACGTCGCACCGGGATGCCCGCCGGCGTTGGCGTTGGGCGTAGTCGGATCGAACCGTCCCAGACGCCCATATTGCTCATGGTTTTGCGTGGCCATATCCCACCGCACGCCGTAATCTATGGTGAGCTTGCGGGTCACCTTCCAGGTGTCTTGAAGGAACAGCCCCCACTGCTGATAACCCCTGCGGGTTGCATTCGGCGCGGACTGATTGGTGGACGTGTAGTCGCCCAGCAGCCAGTTGGCAAAGCCGAAGCCGGTGGCAAATCCACCGAGACTATTGGCCGGTGTGAAAGGCAATGTAGTCGCTCCGAACCCGCTTGTCACACCGGGAGGCGCCGCATTCGCCAGCGTGACGCCCGCGAAGTTCTGTATGGGAGTTCCTTGGTAGTACACTTCGGCGCCGAGCTTGGTGGTGTGCTTGCCATGGACCCAGGTCGCGTTGGCGTTATAGGAGGGTTTGTTGTCATGGTAGACACTCTGGATCTGGCCGTTGGTCCCCATGTTTTGCATCCCTCCGTACAGCGCGCTCGACATCCCCGTGATGGAGGGGAACTGGCGGTGCTGCACAAAGCCAGTGAGCCCGAATGCCGCCGGGTCGAAATCGAGGAACGGCGCGCGATCGCTGAAAGTGGTGTAGTAGTAGCCCGCGCCCAGGTGCAACAGGAT
Organism: Bryobacteraceae bacterium; assembly: GCA_035469225.1. Lineage (GTDB taxonomy): Bacteria > Acidobacteriota > Terriglobia > Bryobacterales > Bryobacteraceae > Palsa-187. The sequence goes on along the minus strand of DATIRX010000399.1, from coordinate 4,459 downwards.
GGTGGGCGTCACGGTCCGGTCATAGTTCAGCCGCTCAATCCAGCCGGTAATGCAATTGCACCGGTACCCGCCGATCATCAGAGGCAGGCCATCCGCACCTTGCGGAGCGCCTTCGGAGACCTGGTTCTCCAGGTTGGTCTCCTGATAGTAGAAGGACAACTTGTCCCTGCTGGAGATACTGTGGTCGATCTTAAAGGACGGAATGACCGAGTATCGGTGGCTTGGAACGACCCCGAGGTAATTCCCGGTGACATTGGAGTTCTGCGCTTTCACCCCCAGCGTATCGAGCAGACTGAGGAACTTTTTCGTGGTCGGATCGAAGCGGGTCAGTTCAATTTTGTTGCCGGGAAACGGATTGGCGTAGCCTTGCCCGGCCAGAGCACCAGAGGTAGCCACGTCGCGCGAGGCCGGATCGTAAATTGTATTCGCGAACATCTGGCGGCCCAAGGGATCTCTTTGGGTACCACCCAACGCCGTAGTCGGAATCCCGAGGCCGGCGCAGAGACTGCAGGTTCCGTTAGGTGAGATCGCGCTGAAATCGCCATTCAGATAAGCGGGCGTGGGAACCGTATCGGTTCTGGTGAGCAGCGAGGTCTCCAGGTACTCCTCATAGTTGAAGAAGAAGAAGGTCTTGTTGTGCCCGTTATAGATTTTGGGGATGTAAACGGGACCGCCCAGGGTGCCGCCGAAATCGTTGCGGCGCGCTGACGGCCGGACTTTTCCCTTACCCGAGGTGTTCACAGTGTATGGGTTGCCGGCGTTCAGGAATTCGTTGACAAAGTAGTCGTAGCCGGTGCCGTGGTATTGATTGGTGCCGGACTTCATCGTGAAGTTCATCAACACCGATCCCGTGGTTCCGAATTCGGCGGCATAGTTGCTCGTCTGGAAGGCTACTTCCTCAATCGCATCCACGCCGGGCTGGGCCATCGCTTCGTAAGCCAGCGCCTTGGGTGTCGCGTCCTGGCCTTCGATGCGGATGGTTGCCTGCGAGCTCTGGCCGTTGAAAGTCCCCAGGTTATAGCCCGGCAAGTTGTAGCCGGACGACCCCGGAAGCCCCTGCACCATGTTGAATGGGTTACGGATGGCCGTTGGTCCGTTGCCCGTGGCCCCGATGCCCAGCAGAGGAATGTTGTTCATCTGCGACACCGTGATGTTATGGGTGAAGTCGCCGGTTTCGGTCTTCAGCAGCGTAGCTTCGGCGGTGACCGTCACAGTCTCGGCAGCGCTGCCAACTTCCAGAGTGATGTCTTCCTTGATGACTTGCGTCGCTGCGATTGCGAGATTGGTGTGGGTGTAGGTCTTGAATCCCTGCACCTTTGCCGTGACGACATAGGTGCCGATGGGCAACTGGGAGATCGTGTAATTCCCGGTGCTACTCGACTGTACGGTAAAAACCACTCCCGTTGCCGTGTTCCTGGCTTCCACCGTCGCTGCGGGGACAACCGCCCCGCCCGGATCGGTCACTGTCCCCGTGATGGTTCCGCTGCCCCCCTGGCCGAATGTCAAGGATGCAGCCACCACGAAACATACAGCCAGACTTAGCGCTCTTCGCATCTCAAGCCCCCTTTTGCAGCAATCCACGAAGCGATCGGGTGGATTATATTTCCTGCGCCCCCACGGAGTCAATGCCATCTCGATGAGGGTGTCGTTAACACGCTAGTTGTCCGGTGCTGGTCGAGGCGGAGGAGGCGGCAGCTTCCCGTCCGCCCCACGGCCGAAGGGCGAAGTGCTGGGCATGACTCCGCCGATTTCCGACAAGTGAAGCGCCGGCCTATTGCGCCGGTTCGATTCTGAGCAGCGCGCCTACTTCCTGATCCGTAAGCGCGTAAATGTTCCCATCCGGGCCCTGCCGGACGTCACGGAAGCGTTGATGCAGATCGTCCAGAATCCTCTCACGGCGGATGTCTTCGAACTTGTCGTTCAATACGACGCGCTCCAGGTGGCCAAATCCGCGGATTTCGCCGTAACGTGCGCTTCCGACAAACAGGTTGTTCTTCCAGGCCGGAAACTTGTCTCCGGTGTAGAACATGATTCCGGAGGGTCCAATGGAAGGCACCCACACAATCTGCGGAACCTCCATGCCTTCTTTGAAAGGAAGAATGCGCGAGCCGTCGTACTGGCGGCCGAAGCTGATGACCGGCCAGCCGTAGTTGGCCCCGGGTTTGATCAGGTTCACTTCATCGCCGCCATTGGGCCCGTGTTCCGCGTTGAAGATGGCGCCGGAGGGATGAACGATCAGCCCTAGATGATCGCGATGGCCCAGCGAATAAATCTCCGGGCGATAGCCTGTCTTGCCGACAAAAGGGTTGTCGCGCGGAATGCTGCCGTCGTCGTTCAGGCGAAGAATCTTGCCATAGGCGCTCATGGGGTCCTGCGCTTTTTGGACTTCCCCGGCCGCCGGCGTGGTCATGAGAATTGTGCCGTCGAGGGCGAACGCCAGGCGCGATCCCCCGACGTTAGTTCCCTGCTCGGTGCTGTAGAGTTCCTGGACTTCGGTCAGCGAGTTGCCTCGCAGTTTCGCCCGGGCCAGAACGGTGGCGGATAAATTGCCCTCGCCGGGCTTGCTAAATGCAAAATAGATCCACTGATTCTGTGCGTATTTAGGATGAAGGACAAAATCGTACAGACCCGCGTTCGCGCGGGCGTTGACCTTGGGGACACCGCCGATCGGTTGCGGATCGAGCACGCCATCGCGAACAATTCGAAGCCTGCCGGGTCCGCGTTCGCTCACCAGAATATTGCCGCCGGGGAGGAAAGCCATGCCAAAGGGCCGATCGAGCGCCTTGGTGATGACCGTCACTTTGATCTTGTGCTGCTCGGCGGTATCGAAAATGAAGGGACCATCCCCCAACGGACCGCGGGGCAGATCGATCACATTCGCCTGCCCGCAGAGGACCGCGGCGAACAGTACGGCGCTGAAGATCGTAGGCTTCATCGTTATACTATACGCCGAGGACGACATTGTGCGACACATCCGGTTGGCGATAGCACTTGGTTTCATTTCCGGAGTAACGCTGGCTCAACCGCAGCCGCCCGGACAGGCGATGTTTCAGAGCAAGTGCGCGAGTTGCCATTCAGCCGAAGGCGGCGCGCCCGCGATGCCGGCGCTCAACGACATGCCGACCGAAAGCATCTTCGAAGCATTGATGAAGGGCAAGATGAAGGAGCAGGCCGCGTCGATGACCAACCGCGAGCGCCGCACCGTCGCCGAGTTCCTGGGCAAACGTCCGCTCAACGATCCGGCCGCGGGCGACGTGACCAGGATGACCAACCGCTGCGCATCGAATCCTGCTTTGGGCGACATCGCCGCAACCCCGGCGTGGTCGGGCTGGGGCGGCGTTACGAATGCGCGGTTCCAGACCGCGCGCGGGGCCGGGCTGACGGCGGCCGATGTGCCCCGGCTGAAGCTCAAGTGGTCGTTCGGACTGCCTGGGGGATCGAGTCTCTATTCTCAGCCGGCGGTCGCATTCGGCCGTGTGTTCGTCGGCAACGACGACGGAGTGGTCTATTCGATGGACGCCAAGTCGGGATGCGCCTACTGGGCCTACCGCTCCGATATGTTTGGCCGGTTCGCGCCCATCATCGCGCCGATTTCCGGATTTGCGGGCACGCGCTACGCGGTCTTCTTCGTGACCCGCTCGTCCACCGCATATGCGATCGACGCACACGATGGCAAACTGCTCTGGAAGAACTCGGAAGTGAAGGACGGCCTGAACAACCTGAGCGCGACCGCCGCCTATTACGACGGCAGGTTGTACATTCCTCTGTCCGGCACCGAGACGCTGACGGGCGCGAATCTCGATTATGAATGCTGCAAGTCGCGCGGAACCGTCGTGGCAGTGAACGCCAATACGGGCAAGGTCTTATGGCGCGCGCAGAGCATCCAGGAGCCGCTGCGGGTGATCGGCGAGAATTCACGGGGGAAACAGATGTGGGGTCCGGCGGGGGCATCGGTGTGGAACACGCCCACCGTGGACGCCAGGCGCAAGCTCATCTACGTGGGGACTGGGAACAGCTTCGGCCGGATTGCGGCGTCGACCAGCGATTCGATTCTGGCGCTGCGCATGGAAGATGGAAAGATGGTGTGGCATCACCAGGAGTTTGCTGGAGATTCGTTCATGGGCAGTTGCCGCCCGACCAATGCGCCGGATACGAATTGTCCCGAAAAGCTGGGGCCGGATTACGATTTCGGCGGCTCGTCGGCCATTCTGCAAACCGTGAATGGCAAAGATATTCTGGTCGCGGCCGGCAAGGGCGGCGTGGCGATCGGCCTGGATCCGGACGCTAATGGAAAGCTGGTTTGGCGAACCCAGTTGTGGGAAACGCAGGCTCCCCCGGCTTCGGGTTTGGTGGTGTGGGGCGGCGCCGCCGATGGCCAGCGCGTTTATTATCCCTTGCAGCAACCCGGCGGTGGATTGAAAGCGCTGCAGCTTACCACGGGTAAAGTGGATTGGAACGC
>DATIRX010000398.1:0-3450 GCA_035469225.1 Bryobacteraceae bacterium | reverse complement strand
GTCTCGGAGCGAATTCTGCTCAAATCCGATAGCGGGATCGGAGTCCAGCGCGGCAGCAGAGCGTTGAGGGCATCCAGCTGGGCGTCGGATCCCGGCAAACGGCTTTCGGCATGGCCCGAGATCACGCGCAGGCCGTGATCCAGGGCGCGATAAAACGTAGCGGCGTCGTGCAGGAACTGAGCATCCTGGCGGCCCAGGTGGCCCATATTTTCCAGCACCTCGATACGGGCGGGAGTATTGAGCACGGTGAAAAACACGCCCGCGCCTTTAAGCCGCAGGTACATCAGCAGGAAATCGATATCGTAATACCCTCCGCGCCCGGCCTTGAGGGGACGCGACGGGCCTTGCTCCTTTTCAAGACGCGCCCGCATCTCGCGCAGGTCGGCCCGCGAACGCCCGCCCTGGCCGTAGCGCCGCCAGTCCACCTGCTGGAGCTCATGCAGGAAGCTTTCCGCGCGTTTGGGATCGCCCGCCACCGCCAGCGATTTCATGTAGGTGATCCCTTCCCAGGCCTCGGCTGCGTGGGCAAAGTACTCGGTCACGGCACTCTCGGTTTGCACCAAGGGGCCGGCACTGCCATTCGGCCGCAAGCGCGTGTCCACGGCGAACAGCACTCCTTCACCGGTGTAGGCGGTGATGAGATGCACCACGCGCTCGGCCACCCGTGTCCAGAAGATCATTTCGGAGGCGTCGGAATCGGGCAGCACGAACATCAGATCCGCGTCGGAGCCCAAATCGAACTCGCGCATGCCCAAGCGGCCCAGCGCGATGATCGACATCTGGTTTTCGGGCTGGTAGCCGGGATTTTCGGGAGGATTCGCCGTGCGCACATGGGCGATGGCGATCTCATATACCTGCGCGATCACGATGTCGGCCAGGCGCGAAGTGCTGTCCAGTGTTTCGAAAATGGGATGCGAGCGGCAGATGCTCTCGGCTTCGATTCGCAGGATCGCCCGCCGGAACCAGCGTCGCAGCTCGGTGGCGTCGTGCGGCGGCGGCTCTTCCTGGATCAGCGGAATCGACATGCGCGCCAGCTCATCCATCAACTCCGGTTTGCGAATGAGCTCTTCGGCAAAGTAGGGGCTATGTTCGAACAGATCCAGGGCCGCGGCGGCAAGCCCGGGTTCGGCATTCAGCCGCTCGAGCCGGGCAGTATCCGGCGAGAGACGCTCCAGGAAATACTCGAACGGGCGATAGCCGCGATGGAGATCGGCGTGCGCGATGGCGGCCGCCAGGGCGGGGGCACGCTGCTCCAGCGCCTGAATCACGAACGCCGTATGGCCGCCGCCCGGTGGGGAGGCCGGCTCCCCCACGGCAGTTCCGGTGGATGCCGGGCGCGAGTGCTGGACGACGCGCTCATACATTTCCAGAACCTGAGCGAAATGCCGCTGCAATTCCCGCAGGAGAGATTCCGCCGAAAGTCCTCCGGGCATACGGCGCGCGATGAGATCGAGCGCGGCCGGATCTTCCGGCAGCCGGTGGGTCTGCCGGTCTTCATCGAATTGCAGGCGATGCTCCAGGTGCCGCAGGAATTGATAGGCCTGGGCCAGCCGGCCGTATTCGGCGTCGGTGAGAAAGCCTTTGTCATGCAAACGCGCCAGCGCCAGCATGGTCCCGCCGTGCCGGACCCAGGAATCCGCGCCGCCGTGAAGACGCTGCAGGCACTGGACCAGAAATTCGATATCGCGGATGCCGCCGCGCTCCAGCTTCACATCGACGCCGCCGCGCCGGGTCGCCTGCCGTGCGGCGAGTTTTTCATTGATACGCTCGCGCGTGGCGGAGAGCTCTTCGATGGCGGAAAAGTCCAGGCTGGTGGAGTAAATCCGCGGCTCTACGAAATCCAGCAAAGCGCGCCCCGTGGGACGATGCCCCGCCGCCACGCGTGCTTTGATCAGCATCTGGAGCTCCCAATCCCGGGCGCGCTTTTCGTAATAGGCGCGTGCGCCTTCCGCCGAAATGCAGACCTCGCCGAGGCTTCCGTCGGGACGCAATCGCAGGTCCACGCGATAACACATCCCTTCGGCCGAATATGCCGAGAGCAGGCCCGTAAGCTGATTCGAGGCACGCTTGAAGAACTCTTTATTGGTGATGCTGTGCGGCCCGGTGGTCTGGCCGTTGGCCGAATACAGAAACATCAGGTCGATGTCGGAGCTGTAGTTCAGCTCTTCCCCGCCCATCTTTCCCAGGGCGATCACGGCGAAGTGGGACTCGGCTCCTTCGGACTGCGGCTGGCCGTAGCGTGTTACCAGATCCCGGTGAATCCGCTGGTAGGCCACTCCTACGATGACGTCGGCAACCGCGGTCAGCTCGCCCGTGATCTCGGGCAGTGTGCCCAGACCCAGCACGTCGCGAATCATGATCCGCAGAATCTGGCGCCGCCGGAACTTCGCCAGATCGACGGGCGTCGGCAGCCCGGTTGGAAGCAATTCTTCGAGTCGCGCGCCCAGGTCCTCGGCCGTAGCCACGCGCTGCAGATCCAGGAGATCGAGAAGCTGTTCGGCCCACTGCGGATGTTCCAGAATCTCCTCGGACAGAAAGCGGCTGTAAGTGAACACCGCCACCAGATGCCGAAGCCCCACGGCCGATCGAGTCAGGCGGTCGAACGCGGCGGGGTGCTGCTCCCGCAGGCGCATGAAGTAGTGCAGGCCCTGCTCCGGCGCCGGGGAGCTTGCCAGAAGCAGATCGAAACGATTCTGGACGGCTGAGGGTAAATGCGGCGCCAGGGCCGCTAGCTCGCGCACGGCCCGTGTGCGATCCCGGTAGGGCATGCTCGACAGGCGATGCATTTGCACGCTACGCAGATTCGTCCAGCAGGTGGATCGGGTCGCCCGGACGTATGGTCCCGGCCTGCACGACGGAGGCGTAGAAGCCGCCCAAACCCCACACCGGCGATGCGGGATTTCCGTCTTTCGCTTCCTGATCGTAGACGGCCTTGTGAATGCCAGGGCCGTAGACGTTAAGGTTCTCGCAAGGCGTGCGGAGTTTGGTGATCTCGAGGAGAACGTCGCCGATGCGGTACCGCTGGCCGACGCGGACGGTCCGGCGGTCGAGGCCGCGCGTGGTGAGATTCTCGCCGAGCGCCCCGTAATAGAGCGGGAAACCCTGCTCCTTGAGTTCGTCAATGCCCTCGGAGGTGACCAGCAGGACAGCCTTGCGGGGGCCGCCGTGAACCTGCGGATTGTTGTGGCCGTCACCTGTAATTCCCAGTGGAGTGACAAGGCCTTTGGGGATCGGCCGCTTAGGCACGCCGCCGGGCGAGATGTTGATCTGTAGAACGGAAGCAGGAGACACGCTGTATCTATCGTACAAGGGTCGGACATGTCCGACCCCTACCGGCTGTAGGGGCGACGCATGCGTCACCCGTCGCGTTAGATGTCGTAGTACAGGGCGAACTCGTAGGGGTGCGGGCGGAGCCGGACGGCATCGGCTTCGAACTTGCGCTTGTAGGAG
>DATIRX010000397.1:0-2674 GCA_035469225.1 Bryobacteraceae bacterium | reverse complement strand
CCACTTCGCGATCCTGCTCGGCTGGCAATGACCGAGGGCACATGGCCCCGCCCGGCAAGCCGTGACCGATGGGCCGGCTGGTCGCGGCGCCCTTGTGCGGCGACCGAGGCGTGCATCACACAGGGGGCGGGGTCATACGGGCGTGGGATTTCACAGCGCCTGGGTCACGCCGATCACAACATCACGCTTTCGATCTATAGCCATGCTCTTCCGGCGGACGCCCGCGCTGCCGCCAAGATCTGGAATGATTCGATGGCCGACGTCATCGCAACCGCGCGAAGGGCGACACGGACCCCTTCGGGAACCCTGGGCCCAGCAAAACGAACCGGCACCAAGTAGCACCCTCCGCGTCCGCCGCCTTCTCCTTTGGCCCGTCGTCCCCCGTCGTTCGTCCGAATGGGGCCCAGATTCAATGAAAGTCCCAGATCCCATTCCTGCGGGATCGACCCGCATGTTAGCGCGGTGTTAGCACGGAGGCCCTTGGAAAACGCTAAGTGTTGAAAACACAAGGGAAAGTTTGGCGGGGACGACGGGGCTCGAACCCGCGACCTCCGACGTGACAGGCCGGCGTTCTAACCAACTGAACTACGTCCCCGCTGTTTTTTCCGCCGCAGGTCTGCGGCGTAGCCAGGTCGGCGACTCCCAGCATAACACAGCGGGGAAACCTGGCGCGAAATCGCTCACTCTGCCCGAAAAAAATATCTGATATCCTGATGGATGGATGTTGTTCCTGCCTCCGCGCCCGCGGATGTCTGCCCGCCTGGACGTAGCGAAGTTCCGTCCCAAAACGTCCCGCCTCGAATGAAATCCGTAGTCCAGATCAGCCGCGGCATTGAGTCTCTGTTCGGGACACGAGACGAGAATATCCGCCTGATCGAAACCAACTTGAATGTCCGTACGCGCCTGCTCAACGATTCGCTCGAAATCGAAGGCGAGGATGCCAGCGTGGCCCGGGCCGCGCAGATTCTCGACGATTATGTCGCGCTGCTGCGCGAGGGGCACACCTTCAACAACGGCGACCTCAACAGCTTCTTGCGCGTAGTGACGGCGGATTCGGAGAGTTCTCTCCGCAGTCTGGTCGAGAGCGGAAAACAGCGCACCTTCGGCAAGAAAGTCATCACGCCGAAGAGCATGACGCAGCGCCGCTATATCGACGCCCTTGAGCGCTATGATCTGGTATTCGGCATCGGGCCGGCGGGAACCGGCAAAACTTATCTGGCCGTGGCCATGGCCGTGGCGGCTCTGCTTTCCAAACGCGTCAGCCGCATTATCCTGACGCGGCCCGCGGTGGAAGCCGGCGAACGCTTAGGATTCCTGCCGGGCACGTTCCAGGAAAAGGTGGACCCCTACCTGCGTCCGCTGTACGACGCTCTGTTCGACATGCTGGAGGTGGAGAAAGTCGAAAAACTTCTGGAGCGCAACGTGATTGAAGTGGCTCCCATCGCCTTCATGCGGGGCCGCACGCTCAATGACAGCTTCATCATCATGGACGAGGCGCAGAACACCACGCCCGAGCAGATGAAGATGATCCTCACCCGCCAGGGCTTCAATTCGAAGATGGTAGTGACCGGCGATATCACGCAGATCGATCTGGCCATGGGCCAGCGCAGCGGGTTGATCGAGGTGGCCGACGTGCTTCGCGGCGTCGAGGGCATTCAGTTCATACAGTTTGATGAACGCGATGTGGTTCGCCACAGCCTGGTGCAGAAGATCGTGAAAGCCTACGAGCGCTATAACGAAGTGATTGGCGCAAATCGCCAGTTGTCCCTCCGGCTGGCGGAGCCGGCCCCCGAAAGCGGACCACCGGATACTCCTTCGGTGAGCCCATCCACCCAGTTCCCGGTCGCCTAAGACCGCCTCATGCCCGAACACGTCACGTCTATATTGTTTCGGCACCCGTCGCCCCGGGTGCGGCGCGGAGATCTGCGCCGGTTTCTGGACGACCTTGCGCGGCGGATTCTGCCGGGCCAAACCGTGACATGCCTGATTGCGACGGATAAGGAATTGAGCGCGCTAAATCGGAAATTTCGCGGCCACGGCTATCCGACGGACGTCTTGTCTTTTCCGCCTGAGGATATCGCCATCTCGTTCGAGCGAGCCACCGCTCAGGCCGCCGAGCGTGGTCACGGCGTGGAGGAAGAGTTACGCATTCTGATGCTGCACGGCCTGTTGCACCTGGCGGGCATGGATCACGAGAACGATGCGGGCGCGATGGCGCGCGCCGAGGTCCGCTGGCGCAAACGCCTGGGATTGCCTACAGGGCTGATTGAGCGGGCTCACGCATGACTCTGGTCCTCACGATCTTGGCCGTGGCCGTCGCCGTGCTGGTGACGATGGTGACCTGCATCCAGCTGCTGTACCTCGAGAGTTTGCGAGTCCGCACGCGGGAGCTGCCCGCTCTGCAATTCTTCCGGGAAACGCTGGAACCCGGAATCGGCCTCGGAACGGAACGCGGCGCATTGACGTTTTCCCTGGTCAAACACATCGGACTGGGGGTTCTGGGCTGCTTGATCGTAGCGATTACCGTGCAGAACTCCCCATTGTGGGAGGCGCTGGCAGGCGCGTTCCTGCTGACGGGACTGGCGACGGTGCTGGGCGCCCACATTATTCCCCAAATCGTTTATCGCAAAACCACGGGGCAGGGGCTGGCGGTGCTGGTACCCGTATTGCGGAT
>DATIRX010000396.1:0-5913 GCA_035469225.1 Bryobacteraceae bacterium | reverse complement strand
ATGCTTTTCCACGCAGCCGCGATTGCCGCAGCCGCACGGATTTCCGTTGGGCGAAATGGTGATGTGCCCCAGCTCGCCCGCCATGCCGATCTGCCCGTGAAGGATACGGCCGTCGATGATGATGCCGCCTCCGATGCCGGTGCCCAGGGTGAGCAGCACCAGGTCCTTCACGCCGCGGCCCGCGCCCATCCACTGTTCGCCCAACGCGGCGGCGTTGGCGTCGTTCTCCAGAATCACTTTCGTGCCCAGGCGTTTGCTCAGCTCATCGCGCATCGCATAGCCGTTGAACACCGGCATGTTGCCCCAGCCGACGATCACGCCTTTCGCCATGTCGATGTTCCCCGGCACGCCCGCCGCGATCCCCGCGAGTTGGTCGCGGCCAAATTGCACGCGCAGCGATTCAACCGCACGGACCATGTCGGCGACTACCGGCTCTGGTCCCTCGGCCAGCGGAGTACTGCCGGCGATCTTCCCCAGCATTTTGCCATCTTTGTCGATGGCCGCGGCGCGCAGGTTCGTACCACCCAGATCGATTCCAATCGAATAGGCTGCCATGCGCCGCATCATACCAAGGCCGGTACCTGGTACATGAATCCTGTTTCACTAAGTAACGCTCTCTGAAACGTTTGCGTCTGTTATTGTAGGAACAAGCAGCAGGGTATGCAGCTTGGTACCCGTTAGACCGATAGGGTGAATGAGGGGTTGCCGTGATACTGGGTGACCGTAAATTCGTAGAAGTTCCCGGGTCAAAGACCCACGAACTCCCGCCGCTGCTGGTGCGCACGACAGCCGGCGTGAAACGCCTTGATAGGGTCATGGAGATGGCTAACGACCTGATCGAGCGCGAAGATATGCTGGCGCCGCCTTCCATCGATACCGATCCGGCCCGCGGCCAGCTGGACCTGGAGCGCCGCAAAATGGATCTGGCGCTCAATCTCATCGAGCAATACCTGGAATTCGTCCAGCACTGGCGCTGGGGCGACGATGTGCTCGAATGGATCCGCCAGTGCGAGACCACGTTTGAAACGCGCATCGATCTGCGGAATCTACTTCGTGCCGATCTCTGGCCGCACGCAGGGCGGTGCAGCTTCGTCACGCTGCTGGAAGACAAAGCCGTCGAGACCGGTGGAGTCGCGCTGGAAAAAGCCGTGGGGATGCGGCTGACTTTCCGCCAGCCTCCTCCTCTCAAGTGTTTTTCTGACCAGTTTTTGCTGTATCTGAATTCGACGGTCGGCAACACCGCGTATCAGACCTGGGCAGGGCTGAGCCAGAGTCCCGTCAGTTCACTTCCTCCGGAACGCTTTACGTTCCAGGTTGTGAACATGAGCCTGGAGTAGCCCTCAAACGCTTCGCCAGCAGGCCTGTCGCCTCGCTGATGTCGATATCCGCGATCAGTAATCCTCGTTTACCGTAGGGCTGGTAGCTGAGAAGCGTTCCGTCAGGACGCACCACCGCGGAAGTGGTCCCCGATCCTTCGCTCACACAATTCACCGTTGCGAAAAAACACGTGTTTTCAGCCGCGCGGCACAAGGCTGCTTTCTCATGGAACGAATTCGCGGGATCGGCGAACGTCGTGGGCCGGTAGCTGCCGGGCTCGGCTTCGTGCAAATGCGGATGAAACACGATGTGGGCGCCGCGCCGGGCGGCCCAGCGGACCGTTTCCGGGTAACGCCAGCCTTCATGACAGATCGCAATGCCGAACTTCAGGGGTCCGGTTTCAAAAACACGCCTCTCCGAGCCGGGTATATACGTTCCCTCCTCGGGAGGATCGAGCTGGACTTTGTCCTGGAAGCCGGCGATCGTCCCATCCCGATGGATCACCAGCGCGGAGATCATCAGTCCCGCTCCCGTGACCCGTTCGGTGCCCAGGATCACGGCGATATCGGCCTTGGCGGCAGCCGCTGCGATGCGAGCCCAGGCGCGTTCGAGGAATGCCGCATCGGGCGGCGGCACGCGCCTTCCCATGAGCCTGTAGCCGGGTACGTAGCATTCCGGAAAGCAGATCAGGCTGGCGCGTTCGACCGACGCCTGCGCGATAGCTTGCTCCGCCAGAGCGACCGATTCGTCGGGCGTCGGCGGGAATTGAATATTGGCGAGGGCGATTCGAAAAAGGCCCATATATATCAAAGTTTATCGCCAGCCAGGCATCTGAGGGCGGTTTCGATATCATGAAGTGGAGGTTCCGTAAGGAATGGTTCAGCGGGAGACCACCTACAGTCCGCCCGTCTCGCTTGCCAAGCTGTCCGAGATCGAGGCGGCGCTGGGCGAGGCGATTCGAGGCAAGCCGGAAGTGGTGCGCCTTTCGCTGGCCTGCCTGCTGGCCCGCGGGCACCTGCTGATCGAGGACGTCCCCGGGGTAGGGAAGACTACGCTCGCGCAGGCGCTGGCCCGCAGCGTCGATTCCAGCTTCCATCGCATCCAGTTCACCTCCGACATGTTGCCCAGCGACGTGGTCGGCGTGACCATCTACAACGCGCATACCGAAGAGTTCGAGTTCAAGCGCGGTCCGGTCTTCACTCATTTCCTGCTGGCCGACGAGATCAACCGCGCGACGCCCAAGACCCAGTCCGCATTGCTCGAGGCAATGAATGAGCTGCAGGTCACCATCGACGGGCGCTCGCATCCGCTGGATCAGCCCTTCATGGTGGTGGCCACGCAGAATCCCGTGGAGCATCACGGGACCTATCCTCTGCCTGAGTCGCAGCTCGACCGGTTCCTGATGCGGATTCGCATCGGTTATCCGGACGCCGCAGCCGAGCGGGAGATCGTACGCCGCGGCGGCGCGCAGCCGGCCGAAAATATGCGGACGGTTTTGTCGGGCGACGAATTGGTCACGCTGCAGGATGCGGTGGCGCGCGTAAACGTGGACGACGTGCTGGTGGATTATATGCTCGCCATTGTGGAGCGGACCCGCACACACGAATCGCTCGCCATGGGCGTGAGTCCGCGCGGCGCACAGGCCTTATATCGTGCGACCCAGGCTTTGGCGGCCGTGGAAGGCCGGGACTACGCCACTCCGGACGATATCAAGAGGCTGGCGCTGCCGGTATTCGCCCACCGCGTGGTGGTGAACTCGCGTGTCGCGCTGGCGCCTCGATCGGCCGAGGCCGGGGAACGAGTGCTGAGCGAAATCCTGACGCTGGTGGACGTCCCTCTGTGAATCGTGAGGGCCGCTCACTGACGTTCGCGGTTCGGTTTGCCTCACAGAGCCACGAGCGATAGTGAGTGGCCCACAGTTCCGGAGCGCACAGCGCGGGGTGCGCACACAGGATAATAGAAGTTCGCGCCTCGCTGCGTTGTGCGCGATCCAAATACATGAAGACAGCAATTATTGGCCTGCCGATGGTAGGCAAAACCAGCCTGTTCACGATTTTGACAGGCGTCCACGAATCCACCCGCGTAGGCTCCATGGAGGCTCGCGTCGGCATGACCAAGGTCCCCGACGCCCGCCTGGATGAGCTGGCGAAGATATTCGATCCGCCGAAAATCACCCAGGCCACCGTCGAATACCTCGATTTTCCGTCCATTTCCAAAGAAGCTCTGCGCGATCCCAGCGCTCTGGCCAGCCTGCGCGTGGTGGACGCTCTCGCGCACGTGCTGCGGACCTTCGAGAGCGATACCGTCCCGCACGAAAAAGGCTCGGTCGACCCCATTCGGGACTTCGAGGACGTCGAAGTCGAGCTCATCCTCAGCGACCTGGTGGTGGTGGAAAAGCGCATGGAGCGCCTGGACAAGGATCGCAAGAAGACCAAGGCGCCGGATCTGGATAAAGAGTTCGCCCTGCTGGAGCGGATCAAGGCCGAGTTGGATGCCAATCGGGCCCTGCGCGAAATGGAGTTCAGCGATGAAGACGAAAAACGCATCCGGGGATTTCAATTTCTGTCGCTCAAGCCGATGCTGTGCGTGCTCAACATCGGCGAGAAGGATGCTCCCCGATTGCACGAAGTAGAGGAGGAGTACCGCAAGGGCGCCTTCGCCGGACGCAAGAAGATCGCGGTCACGGCGATTTGCGGCCAGATAGAGGCCGAGCTCGCGGCAGTGACGCCGGAGGAAGCCAAAGAGTATCTGGCCAGTTACGGATTGAAAGAATCCGGATTGGAGCGCCTGATTACCGCCACCTATTCTCTGCTCGGTCTGATGAGTTTTCTCACCGCCGGTGAAACGGAAGTCCGCGCCTGGACCATTCCCAAGAACAGCACCGCGGTCAAGGCCGCCGGAGCGATTCACAGCGATTTCGAGAAGAAATTCATCCGCGCGGAAGTGGTCAACTGGAAGGCGCTGGTGGAGCACAACGGGTATCCCGGAGTGCGCGATAAAGGCTTGCTGCGCCTGGAAGGCAAGGAGTACATCGTCAAGGACGGCGACGTACTCGTGATCCGGCACAGCTAACCCCGGCACCAAGCAGACAGGTCCAGGCGAACCAATCGCCGAAGCGCACGTAGGGCGTCAGCCCGGTTTCGGAGTTGTAGCGAAAGACGGCGGAGGTCTGCGAATACAGCGCCAGACGCGCGATCTCCCGGCCGGCCGGATCGATCAGGGCGGTGATGCCGTCATTGGTGGCGCGCACGATCCAGCGGTGATTTTCAGCCGCGCGCATCCGCACCAGGACAAGATGCTGCTCCCGCGCCGCGCTGTGGCCGAAGTAGCCGTCATTTGAAAGATTCACCAGCACGTTCGCGCCGGCCTTCGTAAACTGGCGGACCAGATTCGGGAACGCCGATTCGTAGCAGATGAAGGCTCCCAGCCGGTGATCGTCAAGCGGAAACGTCACCACGCGCGTGCCGGGAACGAAATCGCCGATTTCGTGCGTGATGCGATTGACCCAGCCAAACGCATCCGGAACGTACTCTCCAAAAGGCACCAGCTGGATTTTGTCATAGCGGTCGGCGGCCATCTCGCCATTCGCGTGAAACAGGAAGGCCGAATTGAGCGGATTTCCGGCGGCCGTACGTCCCACGCCGCCCAGCAGGATCGAGGACTTGCTGCTGCGGGCCAGATCGGAAACGTACTTTCGAAAGTCGTCGTTGGCGGGATAGAACGGAGCGGGCGCCTCGGGCCACAGGATCAGCGGCGCATCGGCGGGCTCCGATAAGAGTACCATGCGCTGTTCGAGCACCGCCATCGATTCGGGGGTCCACTCCGCTTCGGTATCAATATTCGGCTGGACCACGCGGGCGCGTTCATTTCCGGCCCGTGGAGCGGGCGGCGGGGGCAGCAGCGGCAACAGCGCCAGCCCAGCCAGCCACGCATAGTGCGCCGGCGGTCTTCTGAGGAAGGCGAGTGCCGCCGCGCATCCCGTCATCGCCAGAACGAACGACATTCCCCAGACTCCGGCGATGGGCGCCAGGCGCGGAAGCAGCGGCATGTCGATTCCGGCATTCCCCAGATCGAGCCACGCGAACCCCAGTCCAACCCACGCCAGGCCGATGGTTCCGTGCGCGTATTCGACGGCGGTCCACAGCGCGGCAGCGCCGGGAATCGCCCAGGAAGTTCGCATGACTGGACCGGCCAACGCCGTGAAACACGCCGTGTACAGCCCCTTGAGCAGGGCGAACAGAACGAACGTGCCCCACCCGCCCCAGCGTCCCATGCCTCCGTGCACTTCGAGCACGAACTGGATCCAGGAGCACACTGCGAACCAGAACACGAATCCCGAAGCCCAGCCCAGCACGAACCGGCGTTTCCAGGATGGCTCGCGCGCGCAGGCGATGAGCAGGGGCGCCAGCGCCACGGGCGCAAGCAACGTGAAGCTGTAATTCGGGAAGATCAGGACCAGCAGGACGGCCGACGCCAATGACAGCGCGAGATTCACGCGGGCTGTCCGCTCCCGATATGGTCCGCCATGTAGGAACTGCGCACCAGAGGCCCGCTGAACACAGTCTTGAATCCCAGCGAGAGGCCGAAGTCGCGATA
>DATIRX010000395.1:0-10784 GCA_035469225.1 Bryobacteraceae bacterium | reverse complement strand
TCAGTCGAACCAAGTGCACTTGTGGCTCCAATGATGTAGTCAGGGCAACGCTATATTTCTGAAGGAGTTGCGAGCCTAACAAAGCTCGGGCGGGGTTCCTGCTGCGCAAAAGTCCTCAACAGATTGGGCCGGTACGCACGGGAGGCCATAGCCACCGCGTATACGCCCAGTACATTGAGTCCTGGCTAATCTCTGAATCGCTTGCCTAGTTCGGGATTACAGCGGGCCGCTAACTAATTGAAGCACTATGGATTCTATGGAGCCACCCGCCGGGATCGAACCGGCGACCTGCTGATTACGAATCAGCCGCTCTACCAACTGAGCTAGGGTGGCCCGTTGTCAAATGAGTTAGCACAAAACGAGCAGTCCTTCCATGCTAGCAAACCCGCCTGGAGGCGCTCAGACCGACCCGGAAAGAGGTAAGACTTGTGTCCGACGCTGGACACTTCTGAAACTGGTGCGCCCGGAGGGACTCGAACCCCCGGCCTATTGGTTCGAAGCCAATCGCTCTATCCAGCTGAGCTACGGGCGCACTTGCCTCATCCTATCATCCTTAATAAGCAGCGCTACACCGGATCGTTCCATCCTGCCTGATCTTAGGCTGCGCGGAATCCGCACGATCCCGAAAAGCAGTGCACAGTACCTGGCGACATGAAGTTCCATGCGCCCTTAGGCAAAACGACCTTAGTACTTTGGAAAGTATTGTCTCTTTACAGAACCGATGCTATTCTTCCAATAGATTCGTGGGCAAGATTTCACCACTAACGCAGAGGAAGCGATGCTTGAACTAATCGTCACTATCCTCATTACCGTGAGCTCGGCGCTCCTGTTCGGATACTGGTTCCGCTATACCTGTCTCCTGATCCTGAGTGCACGAACCACGCGTGACTATGCGGTGGATGTCGCCCAGGCAAACCAGTTGAACTTCCTGCAAGTCCAAGCCGAGCTGCGCAATCAGCCCGTCGAGCTGGATCGGCTGCAAGCCTCCCTCGACCGCGATTATGCGGTGATCAATGGCTTAATCCAGAGTTCCTCCGGCGAGTGGGGCATGGAAGACCGGATGCTGCAGCTCAACTATCGCCTGATGGGCGCGTGGTGCGCCGTCAGCCGCCGGTTCTCGGCCGAGATGGCCCGGCAGGCGCTGGACGAAATGTCCACCATCATCGCGCACTTCGCCAACGGCATCGGCGAACGTGCCGCGGTCGGCGCAGCCGCCTAGGCGCCAGTCGCTCCCTACTCCGCCGGTACTTGTAATCGCCCGCTTTGCCACGCCAGGTTGAAATTCTCACCCAGGTACACGCGGCGTACTTCGGGATCGTTGCCTAGCTGGTCGGGCGTGCCGGAGCGGAAGATGCGCCCGTCATTGATGATGTACGCCCGGTCGGTGACTGCCAGCGTCTCGCGAACATTGTGGTCGGTCACCAGGATGCCGATTCCGGAGCGCTTCAGATCGAAGATGATCTTCTGCAGCTCCAGCACCTGAATGGGATCGATTCCCGAGAATGGCTCGTCGAGCAGCAGGTAGCTGGGCTCAATCACCAGGCTGCGCGCGATCTCCACGCGCCGGCGCTCGCCTCCCGATAAGACATATCCCTTGCTATGGCGCACCTGCTCCAGGCCCAACTGCGTGATCAGGCGGTTGGCGCGGTCGCGGCGGTCGCGTCGCGAAAGCGGCAGCGTCTCCAGTATCGCCATCAGATTGTCTTCCACCGAAAGCTTGCGGAACACCGAAGCTTCCTGGGGCAGATAGCTGATGCCCCGCCGCGCGCGCTGGTACATCGGCAGCGGCGTGATGTCCTGGTCGCCCAGGAGGACCCGGCCGGAATCCGGCAGAATCAGCCCGACGATCACGTAAAACGAGGTCGTCTTGCCGGCCCCATTGGGACCCAGCAGCCCTACCACTTCGCCCGGCTGGACCTTAATGGAAACGTTGTCGACAACCTTGCGCCCGCGGTACGACTTAGTGATTTCCGCTGTCTGAAGAGCCTTCACGTCGTCTACTTTTTGCGGATGGTGCTCTCGGCCGGCTTGCTTTGCCCACCCTCAACCACCAGCCTATCATTGTTAATCCACAAAGTGATTTTTTGACCGCTGGTGGTGTCTTTCGCGGTATCCACCAACAGGGGCTGGCCGTTTTGCAGGATCACTTTCTGATCGTCAGCGTAGTATTCGGCGTGCTCGGATGTGCCCGTTCGCGTGCGCGTGGTCTTGCCGGTTCCCGATACGTTCACGATTTTGACGCCGCCGTCGGCCAGGGCTTTATCCAGCGAAGAATCCGCATCGGCGGGCTTCAGGAACGCTTGCAGCTCCCGCGAGTTCACCGTGAGTCCCGGCCGCGCCAAAGCCACGCCGCCCTGATACAACGCCACCCGCGTTTGTTCGGTATACACCAGATCCGGCGCGCGAACCACGGTGAAAACGGGTGCCGCGGGCGCCTTGGCCTTGGGGCCCTTCTCCTGGGTTTTCCCCTGAGACTTGTCGGCGAACTGGCTCACCACTTTGCCGTGAGCTTCCATCACGCCGCGGTCGCGGTCAATTTCGATCCGGTCCGCATCCACCCGATTCGCGCCTTGCCAGGCTCTCGCGTTGCCTTCATAGCGAATGTGCTTGTTATCGTTGCCGGAGATCATGCGATCCGCGGAAGCCTGCATCACGTCTTCGTTCGAAAGCATGGCGGACGATGATCCCTTGCGGTCCGGCTGCCGGCTGGAAGATACGTGGCCTTCTGCGGTGTAATCGCCGGATTTCTGGTTCATCAGGATGCGATCCGCATTCACCGAGCCCGTCGGATCCCAGGTTCGCGCCGAGCCGTCCAGCGTCATCAGGTCCCTGGACTGATCCAGCGTCGCCTTATCGCCGCGCGCGCGCCGGTCGCCCTCTTCGTATTGAAAATTGGTGGTCTGTTCCAGGCGAACCAGCTCGCTGGTATTGGGATCGAAGCTGGCCAGGATATCCTTGCTCCGGGTGTGGGTCAAAGTCGGAGTGGTCTTGGGCGCTTTCGCGGGACGCTCGGTCAAAGTCGACGCGTTGATCGATCGCACCGACTGGATGCGGTTCTCGCGGCCGTACGCCACCCAGATGCGGTCGCCCTGCATCGACCGCTTGGGCTGATCGGGACGGTTGGGCAGAAATTCGAGCTTCCCGGGACCGTCCGTTTCCACCTTCTCGATCTCCTTGCCGCCGGACCGCATCGCCAGGCGGATCACGTCGCTGCGCAGTACACGGGTGTCTCCCGCTGCCGCGCCGGGGCGCGGAATGGGGGTCGCCTCAGCCACGCTCTTTCCGGTGGCCACCGCATTTGCCAGCGTGCTCTCTTTCTCGGAGGTTGTAAAATCCAGATCCAGCCGGTCGGAATTCACCGTGGTTCGAGCCGTATCCGATGTCGAGATCAATTGCGCGTGGTCGCGGCCTTGGATCGTCCGGATGACCATGCCTTCGTCGAAGTTCAAGTCCATCTCGTCCGCCGCATACTCCACCTTGCGGCCGGGATCGTCATGAACGCCGTGGGCTTTCTGGATCCTAGCCGAGCGAATGACGCCCTTCTCCAGAAGCACGTCACTTCGGCCGGCATCCATGTGCAGCGAGTCCCGCGTAAACCTCGAAACGGGGAACAGCACCACTTTTGAATCGTGCTCGTAGTAGACGGCTTGCTCCGCCTCGACGTGCATGGGCTTGGCAGCGGCAGTTTTACCGCGCCAGTCCAGAGCCACTTTACTGTGGAGATGCAGCTCGCGGATCGCTGGATCGTATTCCGCGCCGACGGCCGATCCGCTGCCGCGGTCGAATCCGAAGGTCACCGGCCGGTCCGTAGTCGCTTTGCCGGTATCGCTCTCAAAATGCATTCCGGACCCGTGGATGCGAAGCAGGCGGCCGGTGGGCGGCCCTTCCGACGGCACCCCCATGGTGATCTCGACGGCGCCGTCGGAATACAGCGTCTTGGCCGCCATATTGAATTGAGCCGTCTCCGAGCGAATCACATCCGACTTTTCACCGTCCTGGCGGAACAGTTGCAGCTCGACGCCCTCCAGTTCCACGACCGAGGGCTCCTTGATCTCGCGGATGTTCCGGGCACGAATGGTAAAGTGCTTCTTGTCGCCCTTAAATACGGTGTGCTGCCAGTCGTTGGCACGGCCTGCGACGCCGGTCTCCAGCGGCCTGGGCTTAATCGGAATGTCCCGGTCAAGAATTTCTCTGCGCTTGATATAACTCGCACCAACGGCGAAGATAACGGCAACTATGGCGGCGAGAAAAAGCCACCGGGTTCGGCGCATACAGGTGTCTCTATGGTAACGCCCCTTACAGAGCAGCCACGAGCTTGGCCAGTAGCGCCGTGCGGTCCGCGATGCGGTTGATCAGAATGCTCTCGTGGGGCGCGTGGGCTCCTTCGCCGACGGCGCCCAACCCGTCCAGAGTCGGTACGCCCAGGGCTGCCGTGAAGTTGCCGTCCGATCCGCCCCCGCTCATGGAATCCTCCAGCTCGACGCCGATTTCCGCCGCCAGTTTTTGGGCAGCAGCGAACAATTTCCGCACTCCGGACGAGCGTTCCATCGGCGGCCGATTCAAGCCGCCCGTCACCTCGATCTTGCAGCGTTTATCGAAAGGCTTCAACGCCGCGAATTGCCGTTCCAGATAGCGCGCATCGGCGGCCCGCGGTGCCCGGACGTCGACTTCCGTGTGGCACACTGCCGGCACCACGTTGCTGCGCGTGCCTCCTTGAATGACGCCCGGACTGACAGTGATGCCTCGATGCAAGCGGTTAAATCCCGCGATCCGCTCCACTTGGCGCGCCATCTCCACAACCGCGTTCGCGCCCTTTTCGAAATCGAGACCGGCGTGCGCTGCGCGACCGTGAACCGTGATCCGGTAGTCGCCCACGCCCTTGCGGGCAGTCTTCACCTTTCCTTCCAGTCCGGTGCCCGGTTCCAGTACCAGGACGGCCGCGCTCCTGCGGGCGATTTCTTCGGTCAGCGCGCGCGACGATTGGCTACCGGTTTCCTCATCGGAATTGATTTGCAGGACCACTTTGCGCCGCACGGGTATATCCAGTTCGCGCAGCATCCGCATGGCGAAGACAAAGAACACCAGCCCGGCCTTCATATCCAGCACGCCCGGTCCCCACAATCGACCGCGAGCCTGGCGAAAGGGCATGGTCGTGAGCGTGCCCAGCGGCCACACGGTATCGGCATGCCCCAGAGCGAGAATCTGCCCCTGCTTCTTCGCGCCCGGCAGGGCGAACTCGCACCGCAGGTGCCCGCCGGAGTACCTGCGCACCCGGCCGATGTCGCTTACCATCCCATCCAACAACTTGCCGCAGCGGCGGATGCCGGGCGCATGGTCGGTGGGCGATTCACATTCGACCAGTTCCCGAATGCACGCGATGATCTGATTTTGTTTGGCGCGCGCCGAGCGAAGAAACAAATCCACGCTTGCTATAATAGCGGGACCGCACATGCCACCTCTGGATATCCAGGCCATCCGCGATATTCTTCCTCACCGCTTTCCGATGCTGCTGGTGGATCGCATCGAAGAGCTGGAAGCAGAACGTGTCGTCGGAATCAAGAACGTCACCGCCAACGAGCCGTTTTTCATGGGTCATTTTCCCGATTTCCCGGTGATGCCGGGCGTACTGATCGTGGAAGCCATGGCGCAAGTGGCCGGCGTTCTGGTGTTGAGCAGCATTCCGGATCGCCACAAAAAGCTGGTGCTGCTGGCGTCGGTGGAACAGGCCAAGTTTCGCAAGCCCGTGCGGCCCGGCGACCAGCTTCGCATTGAAATGAAGGTCAGCAAGCGCAAGGAAACCGTGGCCAAGATGTATGGCACGGCCAGCGTGAACGGCGTGGTGGTGGCCGAAGCCGAGATGTTGTGCAAGCTGGCGGACCGTCCGTAGGTAGGCACATAGGTATACGACCGGATGCCGATTCATCCGACAGCAATCGTCGATCCCGGCGCGCGCGTCCATGCCTCAGCGGAGGTTGGACCGTATTCCGTCATCGGCGCGGATGTAGAAATCGGAGCGCGTACGCTGCTGAAGGGTCATGTCTTCATGGAAGGACCGGCCCAGATCGGCGACGACAATGTCTTCTTCCCGTATTCGACCGTAGGAGTTGCGCCGCAGGATCTGAAATACAAGGGCGAGCGCTCTTCGACGCGCATCGGAAATCGCAACACCGTTCGCGAGTTCGTCACCATCCATCGCGGGACGGAGGGCGGCGGCATGCTGACCGCGATCGGCGACGACAACCTGCTGATGGCCTACGTCCACGTCGCGCATGATGTGCAGCTGGGACACCACTGTGTTTTGTCCAATGCCGCGACGCTGGGCGGCCATGTCCGTGTCGGCGACAGGGCGTGGATCGGCGCTTCGAGCGGCGTGCACCAGTTCTGCCGTATTGGCCGGCACGCGATTATCGGCGGTTACAGCGTGATCACCCAGGATGTATTGCCCTTCTCCAACACCGTCACCGAGCGCGAAGCCAAGGTCTTCGGCGCGAACAAAGTCGGACTTGAGCGCCGCGGCTTTTCCGCCGAAATCATCGACTCCCTGCACAAGGCATTCCGGTTGCTGACCCGCTCCGGACTCAATACCACGCAGGCAGTGGAATGCATCCGGAAAGAGATTCCAGCTTCTACGGAGGTGGACGAGCTGCTGGAATTCATCGCGACATCGCAACGGGGATTCATTAAGTAACATGCCGCCATTTGGAATGATCGCCGGTAACGGACGCTTCCCGGTGCTGGCGCTCGAAGCGGCCCGCCAGGCAGGCATGGAGGTGGTCGCCATCGGAATCAAGGAAGAAGCATCTCCCGAAATCGAGACATTGGCCGCACGCTGCCACTGGATCTCGCTCGGCGCCCTGAGCAAGCTGATCGACATCTGCAAGCAGGAAGGCATCCGTCAGGTGATGATGTGCGGGCAGGTCAAGCACGTCAAGATTTTTTCCTCTATCGTGCCGGACTGGCGCTTGGTCAAGCTGCTGGCGTCGCTGGATGCCAGAAACACCGATGCGCTGATCGGCGGGGTGGCCAAGATCCTGGCGGATGAAGGCATCACGCTTGCAGACTCAACGCTGCTGCTGAAGGACCTTCTGGCCGCGGAGGGAGTCCTGACGCGCCGCAAGCCGTCATCTGAGGAGGAGCGCGATATCTCCTACGGACGCCGCATTGCGTCTGCCCTTTCCGAGCACGATATCGGGCAAAGCGTGGCCATCGCCGAGCGTGCGTGTGTCGCAGTGGAAGCCATGGAAGGCACCGATGCGATGCTGCGCCGCGCCGCATCCCTGGTCGAAGGAAAACCTCTGCGGCTGGTGAAAGGGTCGCGACGCAGGCAGCATCTCTTATTCGACGTTCCGGTGGTGGGGCCGCAGACCATCGACGTGATGCAGGAGACCGGGACCACCGCGCTGGCGATCGACGCCGGCCGCACGCTGCTGCTCGACCGCAATGAGCTGCTTTCGCGCGCCCATGCCTCGGGTATCACGGTCATCGCGGAATGACCCTCTAAACCCCGGTTGGTTGAGATTTGTCGATCCAGCCGTCGGTGATCTGGATCACCCGTTTTCCGTAGGAAGCATTGGTCTCCGAATGCGTCACCTGAATGACGGTGACTCCGGATTCATTGAGCTTTCGGAATACTTCCATAATCTCCCTGGCCTGGCTGGAGTGGAGATTGCCGGTGGGCTCGTCGGCCAGAATCACCTTCGGATTGGCGATGATCGCGCGCGCCACTCCCACCAGCTGCTGCTGGCCGCCCGATAACTGGTTGGGAAACAGGTCCTTCTTGCCCACCATCTGAAACCGGTCCAGTACGTCGCACACGGCCGCGTCGCGCTCGGACTTACGGATGTTGCGATAGGAAAGTGGAATCTCCAGGTTCTCGTACACGGTGAGCGAATCCAGCAGATGATAACTCTGGAACACAAATCCGAAATACTTCTTGTACAGCTCGTCGCGATCCTTCTTCTTCATCGCATGGATCGGGTAGTCCAGAAAATGATATTCGCCGGTCCAGTTGCTATCGTGCATACCAATCAGATGCAGAAGCGTCGACTTGCCCGCGCCGGAAGGACCCATGATCGAGACGAAATCGCCTTCCTGAATATCTACATCGATGCGGCGCAGGACAAAAGTCTTGGTGGGACCGTTCTGAAAAAACTTCTCTACATTGCGGAGCCGGATCATCGAACAACTTTATAGCTTCTCTTTCAGAAGCCTGGTGACTGCCGCCGGATCCGCCTGGCCCCGGCTGGCCTTCATCACCTGGCCCAGGAAAAAGTTGAGGACCGTGGTTTTTCCGCTACGATACTGTTCCAGCTGTTTGGGACTGGCAATCATCACGTCTTCGATGATCTTCACCAGCGCGCCCTCGTCGCTGATCTGCGTGAGCCCTTCCCGCTGCATGATGGTCTCCGGCGATTCGCCGGTCGCAAACATCTTGGGAAAAACTTCCTTAGCCAGCTTGCCGCTAATGGTTCCCTGCGCGATCAAGGCCACCAGGCGACCCAGGTTTTCCGCGCTCACGGGCGATTCTTCGATTTCCTTGCTCTCGGCCTTGAGCAGGCCGGCCAGATCGCCCATCACCCAGTTGGCTGCCGCCCGCGGATCTCCGGAACCTGCGGCAACTTTCTCGAAGTAGTCGCTCATGGCCCGCGTGGCCGTCAACACCTGCGCGTCATATTCGCGCAGGCCGAAGGATTCGACGAAACGCGCGCGCCGCGCGGCGGGAAGCTCCGGCATCGCACCGCGGATTTCGGCCAGCCAGGTTTCGCTTACCCGCAGCGGCGCCAGATCGGGCTCCGGAAAATAGCGGTAATCATGGGCGTGCTCTTTGCTACGCATTCCCACGGTCTCGCCGGTTTCCGGGTTGAACAGGCGCGTTTCCTGCATCACGCGCCCGCCGCCTTCCAGGATTCCAACCTGACGCTCGATTTCTTGATCCACGGCCAGCTTCAGGAACCGGAACGAGTTCAGAT
Organism: Bryobacteraceae bacterium; assembly: GCA_035469225.1. Taxonomy (GTDB): domain Bacteria; phylum Acidobacteriota; class Terriglobia; order Bryobacterales; family Bryobacteraceae; genus Palsa-187. The sequence continues at coordinate 1,815 of DATIRX010000395.1, read as the reverse complement.
TCTTAACCTCGGCCTTGGTACCGAACTTTTCCGCGCCCTTCAGGCGTACGCTGACGTTCGCGTCGCAGCGCAGGTGTCCTTTTTCCATGTCGCAGCTGGATACCTGCACGTATTGCAGGATTTGCTTGATCTCGGTAAGGTACGCGTGCGCTTCCTCGGCGCTGCGTATATCCGGATCGCTCACAATCTCAATCAGCGGTGTTCCGCTGCGATTCAGATCCACATAGGTATAGCGCTCGGAATCCTTGAAGCCTTCATGAATGCTCTTGCCGGCGTCATCTTCCATGTGGACGCGGGTGATTCCTATCCGCTTGGGCTTGCCGTCCACCTCGATATCCAGCCAGCCGTGCTCGGCCAGCGGCTGATCGTATTGTGAAATCTGGTATCCCTTGGGCAGATCCGGATAGAAATAATTCTTGCGAGCGAAAATCGACCGGGGATTGATCCGGCAGTTCAGCGCTAGCGCGGCCTGGATGGCCAGTTCCACGGCGTGGCGGCTCAAGACCGGAAGCGCCCCCGGCAATCCCAAGCAAACTGGGCAGACGTTGGTATTCGGCGGAGCTCCGAAACCGGTCGGACACCCGCAGAAAATCTTGGTCCGGGTGGCCAGCTGAACATGCACTTCCAGGCCGATCACCGGTTCATACCGGGCGATCACCTCGGGAGCCACGGCGGTTGTCATGCTCGACGCCATGGCACCCATTATACCGGCCGGGTGGGCCATCGACTCCTCGGATGGCCGCAAAGCTCCTGATAAGGTTGGAGTTCAGACTTAGGCCTTAGTACCGGGATCGACCCAAACATTTTGCTCGTTAGGCCCTACTGTATTTCCCTAATGGGCAGCCTCCCATCGGCCGATCATTTTAGGGAGCTAGAACACCTGAACACCTGAGAGCCTGTTCATCATGCGGAAGCCCTACGGAAGTTCATGCGCGAGCCTTGCCAGCCTTGTCCTGGTGGCGATCGTGGTTTTAATGGCGTCCCCATCTCATCTGTTGGGGTACGCCGATCCGGGAACAGGCGCGTTCCTGTACCAGGCCGTGTATGCCGCATGCATCGGCGGCGTCTTCTACTTCCGAAAGTTTCTGAGCCGCATCTTTCGCAAGCGCCCGTAGAGCGACGGTGGATCCCTCCCATGATCGCCACCCTTGACGCGAAAACGCCCGGCTCGTTCCGCGATCCGGCCGGCTCCGTCATTCGTTCTAGAGACCGGATTTTCCGCGTAGTCCGTCCGGAATTCGTCGCGGAGATGGAAGCTTTCCTGGCCACCCGTACCGCGCATGGGGCGGTCGAGTCCGGAACTCTGATTTCTTCGGAGCGAATTCCCACCGGGACGCTCGCGGGTTTGGATTCAGACCAGGCCCTCTATGAGCACGAGCGCGTCCCTTTCCCCAGCTGTCCCTATGAATGGCCCGCGGAGATGCTGCACGCCGCCGGGGTCCTCACTCTGGAACTGGCCCTCAAGGCCCTGGACGAAGGCTACGGATTGAAAGACGCCACCCCGCACAATGTCCTGTTTCGCGGCTCCCAGCCGGTTTTTGTGGACCTGCTTTCCTTCGAACGGCGCGACCCATGCGACGCAACGTGGATGGCGTACGCGCAGTTTGTGCGGACGTTCTTGCTGCCCTTGCTGGCCGCGCGCGACTTCGGGTGGCCGATCCAGCAGACACTCTGGGGACGCCGCGATGGGCTGGAGCCGGAGACGGTTTATCACGCTGCCGGGTTCTTCAAGCGTCTTGCTCCGCCCTATCTCCAAGTGGTCACGCTGCCCACATGGCTGGCAGCCAAGCGGCGCGAAGACGCTTCGCTCTATCA
>DATIRX010000394.1:0-2751 GCA_035469225.1 Bryobacteraceae bacterium | reverse complement strand
GAGAGGCTCGGCTTACTGATTGACCGCCAGTGGAACTGGCGGCAGAACCGGGCGCTGGACCGGCGCTTGCGTATTGGCCGCCTGCAAGGACCGGCTTGCGTGGAAGATATCGACTACCGCACACCGCGAGGCCTGGACCGCCAACTGGTGCGTTCGTTGACCGCCGAGTCCGCCTGGGTGCGGGAGCACCAGCACCTGTTCCTCATCGGCCCGACCGGCATCGGGACGACCTGGTTGGGCCGCGCCCTGGCGCAGAAGGCTTGCCGTGACGGCTACACGGCGCTCTTCCTGAAAGCTGCGGAACTGTTCCGCGATCTGGCTGTGGCGCGCGCCGACGGCAGCCACACCAAGGTCTTGGACCGCCTCGGGCGGGTCGATCTGCTGATTGTCGATGACTGGGCGATGGCGCCGATGACCGAACTGGAGCGCCGCGATTTCCTGGAGATCTGCGATGCGCGATACCAGACGCGGTCCACGCTGCTCACCAGTCAGCTGCCGGTCGCCAGCTGGCATGCGCAGATCGGCGATCCCACTATCGCCGACAGCATCCTCGACCGGCTGGTTCACAATGCTCACCGGATCGAACTGCAAGGCGAGTCAATGCGGAAGAAGCGTCGCGGCAAAACCAATGGAGATGCCTCATGAATGAGCGCCGCCCACGAGGTTTCTCCAGTGCTGAGCGGGGCAAGGGGACTCAAATGAAGCGAACCCCTGGAGTGAGACACGAAGTTAAGGGGGTAATCGCCGTTCGCTGAGAAATCATTGCACGGCGGGGTTGATGTCGTCCACTCTGGAAGCACCTGAGCGGAGGATAGGGCAACGCAGGGATGCGACCCGAGCGTCGACTCAGCAGCCGGAATGGCCGGGGCGGCGCCAGCCGCCCCGTTGGAACGCCATTCTGGCGCAACTGCGCTAGATCCCGGGGTCGCAGGGGCAGAGCCCCCGTGGCGTAGCTGGCATACAGATCTCATGCTGTAGCACCGTTCTCGAACTCGGCCGGTGGAACATACCCCAACGCCGAGTGCAGGCGTTTCTCATTGTAGACGCGTTCCAGGAACTCGCCGATGCTGGCGTGAGCATCGTGGAAGTCACGGTATTCGTTACGGTACACTTCCTCGTATTTCAGGGTCTTCATGAAGGATTCGCAGGCCGCGTTGTCGTACGGGTTTCCCTTGCGGCTCATGCTGATGGTGGCTTTGTGCTGCTTCAGCATCTCCGTGTAATCCAGCGAAGCGTACTGCACCCCGCGATCGGAATGGTGCACCAGGCCAGCCGCCGGCTGTCGCTCGATGAGGGCCATGCGCAAGGCGGCCACCGCCAAGTTGGCCTCTAGCGTTCGGTCCAGCGCCCAGCCGATCACACGCCGCGAGAATGCGTCCAGCACCACCGCGAGATACACGAACTCCGTACGCAAGCGAATGTACGTGATGTCGGCGATCCAGAGCTGGTTGATCGCCGTAGGCGTTATCTGCCGTGCCAGGTTCGGATAGACCGGCAGGTGATGGCGCGAGTCGGTCGTGACCACGAAAGCGCGGCCTCGGACGCAGAGCAGATTATCCTCGCGCATCATCCGCAGCACCCGTTTGTGGTTGACCGCAAAGCCCCGCTGTTGCAGTTCAACCGTGATTCTCCGATAGCCATAGGCCGGCGATTCCAGGGCGACCCTCTGCATCTGATCGCGTATCTCCATCTCGACGGGATTGGCCTGCCGCGGCAGACGCCTGCGATAAAAGCCGGCCCGGCTGAGGCCTGTCATCTGGCACAGCGCGTTCACGGCTTGGCCTTTCGCCGCGGCTTGCTCAATTTCTTCAAACAGGCATCCGCGCCACTGACGACGGCCGGTGGGTGATGATCCCTGAAATGCTGTAAGGCTTTTTTTAAGAAGTCGTTCTCCATGGTGAGCTGGCCGATTTTGCGCTCCAGCTCAGCGATGCGGCGGGCATCGTCCAGGCCCGGCGTATCGACGCCGCGCCTCCCGCTGCCCGGGAAAGCCAGTTCTCCCCTGGCGCGCCACTCACCGCGCCAGCGTTCCAGCAGTTTCGGGCTCAGTTGATATTTCCGCGCGATTTCACCGGTCGTGGCCGAACCGGCGTCCAGGGCGCGCATGGCGGCGACCTTCAGATCGCGAGTATAGGCAGCTCGGGACAAATCCATTCCTCACTCCATCAATGTATTTGTTCCCTTAACCTGCTGTCTCACTTTTGGGGTTCACTCCACCCGCCGCCACCCCACCCCAACCTGCCCCAACCGCCCCCAGCCCCGCTCCCGGCCGGCCAGTACCGGTCGGTGCAGGGCACGCTCAGATCTCCATGTCGCGCACCTGCACTGCCGGCCTGCTGCCGTGCGGTAGTCCGGGCGGTGCGCTACAGTAGACCGGTACGGAATCCTGCCATGATCGCCTTCCGCGGATTCATCGGTCGAGGGGTGAGACGCTCGGTCTTGCTACTTTTGCTTGGACTGCTCAGTCAAGCGGCGTTCGCCAGAGAACTCCATGTTTCCGTGAATGGGAACGACGGCAACGATGGCTCGCCGTCCCGGCCATACCAAACGATTTCCGCCGCCGCCCGTATCGCACAGCCGGGCGACACGATCACGGTCCATGAAGGAACCTATCGCGAACGGGTGACGCCGCCTCGTGGCGGCGAGTCGGATTCCCGAAGGAATGTCTACCAGGCGGCCGCGGGCGAAAAGGTAGTGATCAAGGGGTCGGAAGTGGTTCGCAACTGGAAGCCGTTCCTGCCCGGCGTGTGG
>DATIRX010000393.1:0-6338 GCA_035469225.1 Bryobacteraceae bacterium | reverse complement strand
GTCCTTGGTGTCGGGCGACATGACCTCGGAGATGTGGCTGTGATCCTTGAACAGAACATAGGTGGGACAACGGCCCGCCTTGCACAGCTCATCTCTGAGGGTTTCGGCGAACGCGATCACGCTGGGCGGATCGAGTTCCGCTGCGGATACGAAGAAGGACAGCTTGGAGTGGATCAGGCCCGGCAGATTCGATCGGGCCAGTTGGGTCGCGGCATCGGGTTGAGCCGCTGCTCCCTTGCCGCGACCGCCGCCTTTTCCATCGCCTTTTCCATCGCCCTTGGGCGCGCCGGGTCCACGGCCGGCGGGCGGAGCGGCGGCCGCCGTCCCCGGCGCCGCACTCGGATCATTGCACGTTCCGAATCCGCCTGCGCCAGGAGGAGGCGTGGCCGGAAGAATATTGAAACCGGGCGACGACATGAAGACCGCACCTTTGAGTCCGACTCCTTTGGGGCCATAGAGCTCCGGATGGCCGATGTAGGTACTGGCCGGACCGTTCCCGGCGGACTGCGACCACATGAAAACCCGGTTTGGATTTCCTTTGTAGCGTGAGATATTCTGGCCGACCCACTGGACCACCATAGCGACCGCTTTGGCGGGGTCGTCCCACACCTCGCCCGGATGGCGCTGCATGTTCACGCCGGTCATGCCGTTCTTCACGGCCCAGAGCATGATGTTGTCGTAGAACACGTCGCCATTGGGCCCGCCCTGCAGTTTATTGCCCTGTCCGCCCGAGATGTAAATCAGCACGGGACGCGATCCGCCGCCTTTTTCCGGCGAAAACACGTCCAGCACATCTTTGGGATCGGGACCGAACGAGATATCGCGAGCGATCGCGACGCCTGGGTAGGGAGGATTGACATGCAGCGGCCGGTATACCTTGGCCGTCTCCGGAACGCACACGCCGCGTCCGATCGCCACCAGTGTTTTGGCGATTTCCGGCGGCACCTGCGCCTGCGACGTTGCGGCCGCGGCCATGACAATTCCAAAACACCACAAGGTTCTCTGTCGAGTTCTCACGCGCGCCTCCCGAGCAATCGAGTATATCGCGGCTCGCAATACTAATTCTGGGACATCTTCACGCGGCTGCGAATATGATCCGTGATCCAGTGCTCATCCCACCACTCGATCGGATTCACCTGGACGCCGTCCACCTGCATGGAGAAGTGCAGATGGTCGCCACCCGCCAGGCCCGTGGATCCGCTTCTGCCCATCTCCTGGCCGCGCGTGACCATGCCGCCTTCCTTCACCGCGATTTCGCTTAAGTGGCCGTAGATGGATTGCAGCCCGTATCCGTGATCCAGAACAATGCAATTGCCGTAAATGCCCAAAGGCGCCGCCCAGATCACCTTGCCGTCGTTGGCGGCCAGCACCGGGCCGTGCTGAACCGTGGCAAGATCGAATCCCAGATGCACCTGCCGATCCACCTTCTTGCCCTTGTAGACATAGGTCCGCAGGTCTGCGAATGCCGACTCCACCTGCGAGTTGGCCAGTTGCAGGAAGGCTTGCTTCCACAGAAAACGCTCTTCGGTTTTCAGGCGCAGGTCGGATAGCGTCTTATTGTTTGCGCGTCTGGTTTCGCCGTTAATCTTCAAGAACCGGGCGAGCAGATCTCCAGAACCGCCCGGATCGATCTGGCTGTCCACTTTTTCCAGAAATGCGTCATCGATGGCCAGATCGCGGGAGCGGAACTTCTTGGGAAAGACCTTGAACCAGAAGCGCGCCGTAGCTTCCGTTCCCGCGCTGTTCCTGGCAAACACGACGGGTGCTGTGTCGGCAGGCGTGTCCCAGCTGTAGGCGAATAACGAAAGCCTCTGCTGGCTGTCGCCCGGCGCTGGAAAGCTGCGGAAAGCCGCCGCGCCGATCCGGACGCCTGCTTCCTGCCACGAGCCTGACGGCGTGAAAATCGCCAGTTCCGAGCCGCCCTGGTTGATGTAATGCTGAAATCCGTCGGTGGTGACCGAAGGGGGTCTAAGAATCACCTCCACATCGGCCGCGGCCGTATCGGTCATGGCGCGTAAATCGTTCGACTGGACCTCCACGATCAGGCGGGCTCTTCCTTCTTTCAAGGCCGGCGCGCGATCCTTGCCTGCAAGGAAGTGATACGCCTCAGGCTGCGCGTGAGCTCGCCAGAAACCAAACCGTCTGGCAGGCCGCGTCACCTGGTCCAGTACGCTGCTATTCCCATCCTGCTCGATACGAGCTGTGATGCTTCGAACGCCGTGCGCATTTGAGATCCGAACGTTTACCGGAGTGGCCGTCCCGATAGAAACCGGGGGCGGATCGAACGCCAGGCTCGAGTGTGAGGACATGGTCCACAGGACCCCGCCAATGCCTCCGGCTAACACAATCAGCACCGCCGGCACCGTGATGGCTTTGCCCACTGCTATCGCCTCACGTTCGTCACAAATGAGACCGTCTCAAGAAACATACTCCGAGGGTATCATTCGTGCTTTTGATCCCGGCGATTTTCTACGGATCGGCATGCTCAGGAAAACGCAGGGTGATCTCCCGGCGACTGACTGGCCGCGCCGAAGGCGGAGTGTCCTTCAACCGTTCCTGAATCAGCTGCTTCCTTTTGAGTTCTGCACGCCTTACGGCGTCCCGGCGCGAACGAAGGAAACTGCGCACCAGCAAGAAAGAGGCTGCTGCGAGGAGGACGATGACGGAGGCGATAGAACTATTCGACCACATTACTTTGAGTGGATACGTTTACCGCGCACTGCGTTTCGACAATCCAGCGGCCCAGACTTCTCCATTCCTTCGCCCTGAAAGCGGTATCCGCGGGTTGGCAATCGCGTCGAGGATCGCCAGATGCTCGCGTTGAGGTATCGGGTCGCGCTACGCGGCCGCTGACGTTCCCGTATAATCAACCCTAGCCATGAAAGCTTTCGTCATCGCTTCTCTTGTTTTCGTTTCCGCGTCCGCCCTGCTGCTCCCGCAATCGCGTACGTTCGCGCCGGTCACCAGTCAGATGCTGGCCAATCCGAGTCCCAACGACTGGCTGATGTACAACCGCACGTATGATTCGCAGCGATATTCCCCCTTGAAGCAGATCGATAAATCTAACGTCGATCAGCTGCGCATGGTGTGGACCCGCGGGCAGGCCGCCGGCGCGCAAGAGGGCATTCCTCTGGTGCACGACGGCGTGATGTACCTCATGGCTCCCGGCGCGGCGATTCAGGCGCTGGATGCCACCAACGGCAATCTCATCTGGGAATACCAGCGCAAGCTTCCCGCCAACCAGGCGAGCCAGGCGCGCTCCAAGACCATCGGTATGTGGGAAGACATGATCTACACCACTACGCCGGATAGCTTCCTGGTGGCGCTGGACGCCAAGACCGGGGAGATGCGCTGGGAAACCAAGACCGATACGCGCGGCAATATCTCGGGCGCCGTAGTGGCAGGCGACAAGATCGTCTCGGGCGGCTCCTGCACCGGCAACCATGTGAATTGCTACATCTCCGCCCACGACGCCAAGACCGGGAAACTATTGTGGAAGTTCGCCACGGCCGCGAACACCGGCGAGCCTGGCGGCGACACCTGGGGCGATACGCCCGACGACAAGCGCTTTGCCAGTACCTGGGGTGAGCCGGGGACCTACGATCCGACTACCAACACCGTGATCTGGGGCATCGCCAATCCCACGCCGAATACGCGCATGGAGCGCCACGGCAATCCATTTGGAGTACCCACGTCAGGGCCGGTCGATCTCTTCAGCGACTCCACGGTCGCCATCAACGCAGACACCGGTAAGCTGGTTTGGTATTTCCAGCACCTGGCGGGCGATGACTGGGATGAGGATTGGACGAATGATCGCGTACTGGCCACGACTTCTCTGAATCCCACTGCCGCCACCGCGAAGTGGTTCAACCCGAAGGTTGTGGGCCAGCGGCGCGACGTGGTGATCGCAACCGGAGAATCCGGCGGCGTTTTCGCCATGGATCGCAAGACGGGCGAGTTTCTGTGGGCCAATCCCTGGCCCTTCGACGTCCCCAATTTCCTGATCAACAAAGTGGATCCCGACGGCAAGGTCCACTTGAACGAGAGCCTGATCTTTACCGGTCCGAATCAGCACAAAGACATCTGCTTCTTCAACACCCGCAGCTACTGGTCGCAGGCGTACAGCCCGGCCACCAATTCCCTGTACGTTCCCTGGGTGGATACCTGCCTGGACATGCAGACCAAGGAAAATTTCCCGACGGTTCGCCCCGTGCGCAACGGCAAGGTTCGCGAAGGTTCGAATCCGGCCGAATTCTCCGGCGTCTCAAAGATCAACCTCGCCACGGGCAAGATCGACCATATTTACAAGGGCCGCGCTCCGATTAATGGCGCGATGCTGGCCACCGCGAGCGACCTGATCTTCTTCGGCGACCTGGACCGGAGACTGCGCGCATTGGATGCCACCTCCGGCAAGGTCCTGTGGGAACAGACCATTGGCGGGCCGATCGCCAACAGCACGATTACGTACGCGGTGAACGGCCAGCAGTACATCGCCGTGGCGACCGGCGACGGCTTGCTGACCCAGAGCGTGATCGGCTACGCCCCCGGCTTGAACCCGCCCAAGGGCGCGAACGCGATGTACGTGTTTGCGCTGCCGCAAAAGAAGTAGAAGACGAGGCGTCTTCTTTTCGTTAAGGGGTCACTAGGATGGTCACGCGGCGGTGAGAGGGGTCCGTCTGTCCATCGCCGGGCTCGGGGTCGTTCTTCCACTCAACAATTACGCCCGCCACACTCAGCCCGCGCAGCAGCGTGGCGATATTTTGCGCGCGTCTTTCGGCGAGTCCGGTTTTTTCGACGAGACGATCGCCGTTCGATAAGAGCGTGGTCGCACGGTATCCGGAGACCTTTACATTCGAGGCGTTAATGCGTCCGGCATAAGCCGCAGCCTCGGTGACAATCCGGGTCGCGGCGTATTCGAGATAGTCGTCATTGAAGGCGTACAGGACAATGAACTCCTGCCGGCCGGTCAGGGGTTCTCGCGTGCTGACTGCCTCGGTGCGATGCAAAGAAGACGGCCCGGCTCCGCGGGCTGTCTCAGGCGCTTCGATTCCCGTTTCGGCGGGCAGCAAGGTGTTGCAAGACAGGTTGACTTCCTTGAGAACCGAGATCGACACCGGCTGCAGAGGAATTCCGCCGCAGACGCGAGGACCCGGAGCCACGCGTCCCTCCACCAGCACTTCATGCTTCAACTGCGGCGGGTGAAACTCGCTGGTGATGTCCTGCTGGATTCCCAGATAGTACACTTCGCCCTGGTACTCGGCCAGGAAACAGGGGACGGTTTTCGTGTCTCGCACGATCGGGCAGGAAACGAAGTTGCGTTGCTGGCCCAGCGCAACGATTGCGCCCAGGATGAAGAGCCCGAGTCGCACTACAAAACTCCCAGGAAGTTAATGAGGTCTTCTTTCTCGCCGTCGGTGAGTTTCATGTCGAAACGGCGATCGTAGAAGTCGACCACTTCGCGCAGCGTTTTGGCCGATCCGTTGGCGAAGTAGGGGGCCCTGGCAGATAAGCCGCGCAGCTGCTGCATCACGATCGAACCGACATCCACGCACCGCCCCGAAATGAGCGCGCGGCCGGGGTCTGTCGAGTAGATGACGCGTCCAAGGTAAGGATGCGGGTCGGCATCGCGAGAGCAGGTGATCTTGAACACCGGGAGCTCGCTCGATTCCGCCCAGGTAGCCGGCTCGGTCCAGGTGGGATAGTTCGTGGTGCCCACATCCACCCATCCGGCCGAGAGATCCTGACCGGTCATCTGGGCGTTATGGCAGGTGGCGCAGGTGCGCTTCAGCGGATTACCCAAGCCGATGGAGTTGATGTGCGCAGTGTCACGAATCCAGAACTGGCGGAACATAAACAGGTCAGCCCCGCGGGCTACGGATGCGCGGTAATAATCGCTACCCTTCCACGCGTTGAAGCTCCCGAAAACCGGATCGTAGTCGTTGTCGCCCAGGACGCCTGCTTTGTGATCGCGCAAGGCAGCCGGCCCTAACGCGGCAGGTCCGCCGGGGACCGCCAGGGGGCCGCCAAAAATGTGGGCGGCCTGCGCCGCGTAGACCTGCGATTCATACGCAACGATCTGCTCAAGCTGCTTGCGTGAGGGTGCCACGCGAGCCTGCTCGTGACCCATGATGGCGCTGAGTGCCTGGGTTTCCAGCGATGGCTCGCGGGCATCGCTCATGAGATTCATGGCGACGGGATTCTTGGTTTCCGGATCGACGTCCGCCAGCGTTCCAGTCTTCAGTACGATCGGGCGGCCGCCGGAAAGGACATACTTCAGATTCGCCGCGGGACGCGGACGGCGGTAGACAGAAATCGTCGGATCCGCGCTCTTGAGGCCG
>DATIRX010000392.1:0-12389 GCA_035469225.1 Bryobacteraceae bacterium | reverse complement strand
CTGCCTGCGCCGGCCACCGCGGTGGCGGCACGGCAAGCCGTCCTGGAGCTGGGCAGCGAGGCCGCGCAACTGTCGCAGGACTCGCGCAAGACGCTGGCGTCCCGTTTCATTCGCGTGGCTCGCCGCCACTGGGGCCAGTTCGCCATGGCGGATTCCACCGGGCGCGAACTGACCTACGGCCGTGCGCTGACCGCGGCAGTGCTGCTGGCGAGATACGTTCGCCGCGAGACAGGCTCGGAGAAAATGGTCGGGTTGCTGCTGCCGGCAACGGTAGGCGGGGCGCTGGCGAACCTGGGCGTGGCGCTGGCCGGCAAGGTTCCCGTAAATATGAATTTCACCGGTGGTGCGGAGGCCATGGCCTACGCCGCGGCCCAGTGCGAAATCCGCACGGTGATCACTTCTAAAGTGTTCCTGGCGAAGGCCAAGCTCGAAGCTCCCGAAGGCGCGGTGTACCTGGAAGATATTCTGGCTTCCGTCGGCGGTGGAGCCAAGCTGCTGGGATTATTGAAAGCGCGGCTGCTGCCGGCTTGGTGGCTGACGCCGAAACGCCATCCCGACGGCCTGGCCACGGTGATCTTTTCCAGCGGCAGCACCGGAGTGCCCAAGGGGATCATGCTCTCGCACTTCAATCTGGGCTCCAACGTGGACGCCGTGCTGCAGTTGTTCGCACTCGATGAGAGAGATCGGATCGTCGGCGTGCTGCCCTTATTCCACTCGTTCGGTTTCATGGCGACCATCTGGCTGCCGCTGTTCGCCGGCTGCGGCGTGGTCTACCATCCCAATCCCACCGACGCGAAAGTCATCGGCGAGCTGGTGCACAAATACAAGGGGACGTTCCTGCTCTCCACGCCGACCTTCTGCGGAACCTACATGCGCAAGTGCACTCGCGAACAGTTCGCGTCGCTGCGCTTCGTGGTAGTGGGCGCGGAAAAACTTCGCGAGCCGCTGCGCCAGGAATTCCTGGAAACCTTCGGAATCGATCTGCTGCAGGGCTACGGCATGACGGAAATGTCTCCGGTGGTGGCGGTGAACACTCCGGATTTCCGCGAAGGCAGGGAAATTCAAATCGGAACGAAGCATGGAACCGTGGGCCTGCCGATTCCCGGCGTGGCAGTACGCGTCGTGGATCTGGAGACCAAGGAAGTGCTTCCGCCCGGCAGGGAAGGCATGCTGCTGGTGAAGGGTCCCGGCCGGATGCTGGGCTACCTGAACCAGCCCGAGCGAACGGCCGAGGTCTTTCAGGACGACTGGTACATCACCGGCGACATGGCCAAGGTGGACGAAGACGGATTCGTGTCCATCACCGACCGGATCTCGCGCTTCAGTAAAGTGGGCGGTGAAATGGTTCCGCATTTGCTGGTGGAGGACATGATCACCAGGGCGTGCGGCGACGCGCCCTGCGCAGTGACGGGCCTGCCCGACGAACGCAAGGGCGAACGCCTGGCGGTGCTCTATACCGATCCGGACATGACTCCCGAGGAGTTATGGCACCGTCTCTCGGAAACCGACTTGCCCAAGCTGTGGCTGCCGAAGCTGGAGAATATTCATCGCGTGGATGAGTTGCCTGTACTGGGCACCGGGAAGCTGGATCTGCGGCGCGTCCGGACGCTGGCGCAGGAGCTGGCCAATGCCGACGTGGAGCAAGCTTAAGCTTGCAACGGCGGCTTTGACGAAAAAAGGGGACATAGTAGTCGGTCAAACATCGTTGACACACCCTGCCACCAATGGAATGATTACGCAGCTTCGCATATCTTGACGATGACCAGCGGCGCAGTCTTTTCCATGATCTGGTAGGGCTTATCAATCGATTCAAGATCTACAGCCTAGCGACCGTGGTAGATAACATCGATTTTTCTGACTGCTTCCCCGAAAAGACATTTCAGGGTTACATGGGTGCTCACCCTCTTGCGTTCCTTTGGTGCAGGCAGCCGACATGGTTGTTTGGGCCAATCATCGGAAACAGAGCGGACGGCTCTTCGACCGAGGCTATGAGTCGCTGGAGCTTCTAACTAGGACCGCGGGAACAAACGCCAAGCCAATCGTGCAAACGGAAGAGGAGGCTTGAAGGAGTATCGTCCAGGCCGGTGTTGCGGTCCACCCAGGCCAGCCACCTACGCAGATCGGCGCGATTCCGATCGATCGCTGAATTTGTGGAACATACTTGATTAAAAAATCCCAAAAACGGACACTGGGCGGCAAGCCATATCATTTATTTTCAGTAAGATCCAAACGGTGGACGAATTGCCGCTCGATCTTCGATAGAATCGAGGTCTCTTGCCCACCGACGGACGCATTCTTATCGCCGATGACCAGGCCGACGTCTTGGAAGCCCTGCGGCTCCTGCTCAAAGGCGAGGGCTTCGGAATCGAATCCGCCAACTCGCCGGCCGGCATCATGGGCGCGCTCGAGACCAGCGATTTCGACGTGGTCCTGATGGATCTGAACTACACCCGCGACACCACCAGCGGACAGGAAGGATTAGATCTGCTGGCGCGCATCCACTCCAACGATCCGTCTACCACGGTGGTGGTGATGACGGCGTGGGGCACTGTAGACCTGGCTGTCGAGGCCATGCGGCGCGGCGCCCGCGATTTCGTGCAAAAACCCTGGGACAACGCGCGGCTGCTGGCCATCCTGCGGACGCAAGTGGAATTGAGCAGCGCACTCAAGCGCGGCCAGCGCCTGGAAGCCGAAAACCGTCTGCTGCGCTCCGACGGCGGTCCGACGCTGATCGCCGAATCGCCGGTGATGCAACCGGTGCTGCAATTGATTGCGCGAGTAGGACCCTCCGATGCCAATGTGCTGATCACGGGCGAAGCCGGTACCGGCAAGGAAGTGGTCGCGCGAACGCTGCACGCGGTTTCCCTGCGAGCTTCGCGTCCCATGGTGACGGTGAACGCCGGCGGCCTGGCGGAAGGCGTCTTCGAAAGCGAGCTGTTCGGCCATGTGCGCGGAGCATTCACCGACGCAAAAATGGACCGGGTGGGACGCTTCGAGCTGGCCGATGGCGGCACGCTGTTTCTGGACGAGATCGCCAACGTGCCGATGAATCTGCAGGCCAAGCTGCTGCGGGCGCTGGAAGCGGGCGAAATGGAACGCGTGGGGTCGTCCAAAACCAAACGCGTGGACGCGCGGGTGATCTCGGCGACCAATGCCCGGCTGGCGGAAGAAGTGGGAGCCGGACGCTTTCGCGAGGATCTGCTGTTTCGCCTGAATACGGTGGAGATCCACCTGCCTCCGCTGCGCGAGCGCCGCGAAGATATTTCCGCGCTGGCGTCGTACTTTCTGAGCGTGCACGCCCGCCGGTATCGCAAGGATCTGCGCGGCTTCGATCAGCCCGCCATGCAGGCGATGCTCGATAACCCCTGGCAAGGCAATGTGCGCGAGTTGAATCATGTGGTGGAGCGCGCCGTCCTGCTGGCGCAGGATACCGTGATTCGGAACATCGATCTCGCGCTGCGCTCCGGGCCGCAGGGTTCCCCGCGGCTGGACGACATGAGCCTGGAAGAAGTGGAGGCATTCCTGATCAAGAAGGCCTTGTCGCGTTACAACGGCAACGTAAGCCACGCCGCGAACGCGCTGGGATTGAGCCGCAGCGCGCTCTATCGCCGCCTGCAGCGCTACGGTTTATGATTGACAGGCGACCAGATCGCCTGTCCCGCGCATGAGACTCGCCGAAAAGCTCCGGCCCGTGCATGAGCAGCGCATGCGGCTGCTGGCTTTGGCCGCCGGTCTTCCCGCCGTAATCGCCGCACTGGCCCTCTTGTGGCTGGCCAACTATGAGCCCCGGATTCAGTGGCCCCTTGCCATCGTGATCCTGGTTGTCTGGTGGGCTTGCGCTTCCGCCATACGCCAGCGGGTAGCCTCTCCGCTGCGCACCCTGGCGAACCTGCTCGAAGCGATGCGCGAGGGCGATTATTCGATTCGCGGCCTGGGCACAGGCGGCGAAGATGCTCTTTCCGAGGTCATGCAGCAGGTCAATGCCATGAGCGCCACGCTGCGCGCGCAGCGGCTGGGCGCACTCGAAGCCACCACGCTGCTGCGCAAAGTGATGGAGGAAATCGACGTGGCCGTGTTCGCGTTTGACGGCGAGCAGCGCCTGCGCCTGGTGAATCGCGCGGGAGAACGCCTGCTGAAGCAGCCCGCCCAGCGCATCCT
The DNA here is from genome assembly GCA_035469225.1 of Bryobacteraceae bacterium. Classification (GTDB taxonomy): domain Bacteria; phylum Acidobacteriota; class Terriglobia; order Bryobacterales; family Bryobacteraceae; genus Palsa-187. The sequence continues at coordinate 8,231 of DATIRX010000392.1, read as the reverse complement.
GACCTCCAGCGCAGCGGCCCTGGGCCTGTCGGAGTTTCTGGAAGGCGAGCCATCGCGAACCGTCCAGCGCACCTTCCCGCAGGCGGCCGGCCGCTGGGCGATGACGCGTTCCATGTTTCGCGAAGGCGGCCTCCCCCACCAGCTTCTGGTGGTGAGCGATCTGACACGCGCCTTGCGCGAAGAGGAACTCCAGGCCTGGCAGCGATTGGTTCGGGTGCTGGGCCACGAGCTGAACAATTCTCTGGCGCCGATCAAATCCATCGCCGGAAGCCTGGAATCGCTCCTGGCCCGCGAGCCTTTGCCGGAGGATTGGCGTGACGATGCCCGCCGCGGTCTTTCCATCATCGCGACGCGCAGCGAAGGGCTGAGCCGGTTTCTGGGTGCGTATGCATTGCTGGCGAAATTGCCTCCGCCCCGCCGGGAGCCCGTGGAGGTGGGGGCCTGGATCCAGCGCTCGGCGACGCTGGAACAACGCCTGGAAACGGTCGTGCACCCCGGCCCCGACATCACCATTCAGGGCGATCGCGACCAGCTGGAACAAGTGATGATCAATCTGCTGCGCAACGCCGTGGACGCATCGCTTGAAACCGGCGGATCAGTGGCGGTCTCCTGGAAGCGGCGTGGAGCGCAGCTGGAAGTCTCGGTGGAAGACGAAGGTCCGGGACTTTCCAACACCGCCAACTTATTCGTGCCGTTTTTCACCACCAAGCCGGGGGGATCGGGAATCGGCCTGGTGCTCAGCCGGCAGATCGCCGAAGCGCACGGCGGTTCGCTGGATCTGCGCAATCGCGTTCCAGGCAGCGGATGCGAAGCGCGGCTGGTTCTACCGGTGTGATCGCACTACGGGATTTTCGCCGCCTCCGCCACAATCCGTTCGCGAGTGACGAGTTTCACGCTGGCGTTCTGATGCGCGCTTTCGGCTAGCTTCACCGCCGTATCGTCGCCGGCAAAGTGCGCCAGGAAATCGGGATTTTGAGCCAGGCCCGCTTCCGGAATATCGTCCCATGCGGCGACGTAATAGTCACCAGGAGCAAGCCCGGAGACTTTGAAGTTCCCGTTCTGATCGGTGTTGGCGCTCTTGATTCCGTTGTTCGCATTGCTGCGGTCCGGAACCTTGGGCCACAGCGTCACGGGAACGCCTTGCACCGGTTCGTTCTTGTCATTGAGCACAACGCCGCTGACATCCGCTGCTTTGGACGAGAGAACCACCTCCAGCGATCCACCCCCGCCGGATGTCAAATCCAGTGGAGCCCGCGTCACATCCTGCCCGCCGAAGCGCATCGATTTCACGAAGGTCCCCTGGGGCAGGCCGCCCACCGTGATGAAGTATTTTGAGGGAGCTACGCCCTTCAGCAGGAACGTCCCATCCGCGTTGAAGGGCGCGCTGGGGGCGCTCACGCTGATGCCTTCGGTGGAGCCCAGGCGGACGCTCTTGGTGCCCGGCCCGGGCAGCGGTGGAAGCCCCGCCGGCCCCTGCTGCTGAGAAGACTGTTGCGGCTGCAGCCAGTCTTTCAAATCGCCATCTTCCATGCGGATGGACCCGGCAATTTCCGCGCCGCCGGTGAGCTGCAATACCACACCCGTGACGTCGGCATCACTGACGGTCACTTCCATGCGGCCCGTCGCCCCGCTTTCCACGCCTCCCGGCCCACCAGCCATCCGCAGCATCATCACAGCCCCGCCGCCGCTGGAGAGGGTCAGGGTCCCGCCGGCCGAGGCCTGGATCGCGTGCGTTCCGGGAAGCAGATTGCGGATTTCAAAGCTCCCGTCGGCCGACGTGCGCGCCATGCTCGAAAGCGTGGCCGGGCCGACCGCCGTGGTTTCCGGAGGCACGACCAGCACATACGCGTTGGCAGCGGGTCCTCCAATCGTTGTATCCAAGGCTTTTCCGCGAATCGAGTAGGTTCGCTCGCGGCGCAGGCGGAGATCGATTCCGCGGATTTCACCGCCGGCGCCCACGTCCACCGGCGCGGCGCTCTTGGCGTCCAAAGCATTGGGATAAAACGTGGTGACGTCCGTCGTTTTGGGCCCAGCGGCGGCTCTTCCGGGTTGTTCCTGCTGCAGACCGATCGGCCCACTTCCGCGCGGGTCGGCGCTCACATAGTAGCGGCCCGGAGAAAGATTGCCGATGCGGAAGTTTCCCTGATCGTCCGTAACCGTGCCACCCGGACCGCCCGGACCGATGGGACCTCCCCGGCCGCCCGCGGGCGGCCCGCCTCCCGGCGTGAGCGTGCGGCGTCCGTTGGTGTACCCGTACCGGAATACGCTTACGGCGATGTTGGCCACCGGATCGCCGTCCTGATCCGTTACGCGCCCGGCGATTACCGCCTGGGGCGTCATCTGAATAGCGACGTCTTTCAATTCATTGCCGGCTTCCAAAACCAGAGGCGTACCGGGGCTGCTGTCCGAGCGCGCTCCATACCGCTGAGTAACAAAGCCGGTCTTCTCGGAGGTCAGAAGGTAGCGGCCGGGTGCGACGTCCTCGAACACAAATTTTCCGGCTTCGTCGCTCGATTCGGAATACGTGGAGGGAGGCTGGTTGCCTGGAGTCCCGTTGGGAGGCGGCCCGACAAGTTGAAGGCCACCCGCGGGTTGGAGGCGCACTGTGGCCTTGCGCACCACTTCCCCGTTCAGGCTGACGACGCGGCCTTCCACTCGAATCTTCTTCTTTTTTTCGCCGTCGGCTGTACCCGCGTTGGGGTTAGACTGGGCCAGAACTACGGCACTTACGATCAATGCAGGCAGAAGCTTCCGCATACCCCTCCTAACATCCTTGCTGGTTTTCGGGGATTTGGTTCCCAAAAATCTCGCCGGAACGACCTGAGTGGATTTTACAAGTTTTTTACAACCTGGATACGACCTACCATGGGCTTCCTCCTTAGGATGGGCTTGTATGAGCGCCCAAGCAATCGCATTTATAAGTTTTCCCGTCCAGACTCCGGAACCGGCTGACTGGAAAAACCTTACTGACGAAGAACTAGTGATCATCTACCGCGAAACGGGGGGCCTCAGCGCCCGGGAGGATGCGGCCGCCGAATTATTCCTGCGGCATCAGGCGCGAGTCGCCCGCTGGTGCTTCCGGTTTACGCGCGACCGCGAGTCCGCCGCAGACCTGGCGCAGGAAATCCTTCTGCGCGCGTTTCGCAACCTGAAGAACTATCGCGGAGAATGCCGCTTTTCCACCTGGCTGTACGTCATCGCCCGCAACCTGTGCATGAGCGCAATCCAGAAGCGTTCTTCGGAACCGGTGTGGGTGGCCAAGACCAGCCCCGCCGAGCTGCCCGACCGGGCCACCGTGGACGTGCATACGGAGATCGAGACGGAGCAGACCCGCCGCCAGAGCTGGCGATTCATTCTGGATACTCTGGACCAGACCGAAGCCCGCGTCATGATGCTCCATTACGGGCAGGAGATGCCGCTGAACGCCGTGAGCCGCAAGCTGGGCCTGACCAATAAAAGCGGCGCCAAGGCGTATGTGGTGAGCGCGCGGCGCAAGCTGAACGCCGCGCTCCGGAAAACCGCTTAGGCCGGAAGACGCAGAACGAACCGCGCGCCATCTTCCTTACGGTCCGACCACAGGTCCCCGCCATGGGAGACCACGGTTTTCCGCGATAGCGCCAACCCCAGCCCAATGCCATTTTTCTTGCCGGCGGTCACAAACGGCTCGAAGAGCTGATCGGCAATCGCGGAAGGAATTCCCGGACCATTATCCTCGACGCTGACCACGATTTCATCCTCGCGCCGCTCCGAGCGGACGCTGACCGACCCGCCGTTCGGCATGGCCTCGATGGCGTTGCTCAGCAGATTCTGGAACACACGCTCCATGGGCGAACGATCCAGGGGTAATTCCACGTCTTCTTCCACGTCGATCCGGACGGTGACGCCGCGGGACTCGGCCGCGGCGGCCAGCGGCTCATAGGCTGCGGTGATCACCTCGCGCAACCGGCACACTTCGCGCGCATGGGCCCGGCCCTGGGTCACGTCGGCCAGCTCCTGCAGCAGGTTCTGCACCTGGCGCGACGCCTTGTAGATATTCGACGCCAGCCGCTCCACCTGAGTGCCGGACAGCTTGCCATCCACCAGCATTTCGGCCCCGCCATAGATCGCCGCCAGCGGATTGCGAAGGTCGTGGATGATGGAGGTCGACAGCCGCCCGATGGTGGCGATGCGCTCTTGCCGGATCAGGTCCTCGCGGGCCTTGCTGAGCGAAGCGCACATGCTATTGAAGGATTCGGCCAGCCGCGCGATCTCGCCGCTGCCCTGAACGGGAACCCGGACGTTGTAATTGCCCGTGGCGATCTCCGCCGCCGCGCGGTCCAGCGCGCCCACGGGCTCCAGCAGCCGGCGAGCCAGAAGGTAGGTCACGCCGATACCCGCCAGCACCGTTCCCAGCCATAACACCGCCAGGCGGGATCGCACCGCGGTAATCTGGTCCAGCGCTCCTTTGAACGAGCGCAGAATGCGCAATTCGCCCACCGGATTTCCGTCCACGTCGTTCAAAGGCGAGGTGAACTGGAGATAGTCCGATCCAAGCAGCTGGATCTGGCGCTGCGGGGAGGTTCCGGCCTCGGCCAGGGCGTGTTCGGCGGCTGGATCGAGCGTGGAGGCAGCCACCGACCCGTGCTCCGGAGATCGCGCCAGAAAGATGAAATCGCTTCCGCCGGTGGCATCCTTGAGCTCGCGGGCCAGGTTGGAGTCCACCGCGATTCCGGCCACCAGGACGTTCAGCAGGGCGGAATCATGCGTAGTTGCGACATAGACCGGCGTGACCACGATCTGATAAAGACGGGCCCCCAGCGTGACGAAGCCCCGGGCCTGCCTGGGAAATTCGCGGGCGGCGGAAGGCACAAAGGCAATCTGCGACAACCGCGGGGCGGTGTTTCGCGAGCCTTCCGGTCCGGCGACGGCAGCGATCACCACGCCCTTGGGGTCGCACACCAATAACAAAGTCTCCGGACGCGAAAGCTGATCCCATACTTCGCCGGCCGAATCGCGGATGGTTGCTCCGTCCCCGGTCCCGAAAGCCGCCCGCACGCTGGGCAGGCGGCTAAGGATCAAGCTCACACTGGCCAGCTGGTCCCCGCGGGCGCGCCACAGCGATTCGTACGCCCGAAAGCTGGCGCGCACCTCATCTTCCAGGGTTGCCGAAGCGATGCGCACAAACTGAGCCTGCAGAAGCCATCCCATGGCGCCGAACAGCACGGTGATGGCAATCGAGGTGGAGAACAGGATGCGCCACAGCAGCGATACCGAATGTAGTTTCAATTTCATTCCAGCTTATTTGCGAACCGCCGGATAGATTCCGCCCTCGTCGGGTTCGGCGGTGTAATCCTGCCCGTACTTATTGTGGTGCGAAATGACGATATATCCGCTCTCAGAGATGCCGACGGCCGGCAAGCCGACACTTCCCTCGGTCACCGTGACCCGCCGCGCAAGGGAATCGAGCGTGGCTTGCGTGGCGCGCTCGTGGAAAAATCGCAGAGTGTATTCACCCGGGGGAACGTCGCGAAACTGATAGCTGCCGTTCTTCTGCGTCGTCTCAAAGTAGGGCGTGTTCAACACCACGATCACGGCGCTCATGGTCGCGTGGATGTTACAAAACACGCGGACGATCCCGGGCCTGGCAAAACGAACCGGACGCGTGGTTCCGGGTGGGTAAAGTCCCACATCGAACAGCTGGCCGTTGTAGTTGGAAAACGCGTTGTGAAAGATAGGATCGAAGTTGGGAAAATCGACGGTGGTTCCGACCTGTATCGGCAGTACGTGCGGAGTGAAGGTCTTGTCCTTCTGGACCATGCGCGCGGCGGCGCCGGCAGCAGCGGCGGAGTGCGGCGATCCCGCCGGCGGTTCCAGCCAGACCACCACACCCGAAAAATCCATGTGTTTGCGCACGGCTGCGTCCTGCGAATCGCGCAGCTCCACTTTGCCGGTAACAGATCCGGCCAGGAGATTCGTGGCGGCGGCGAAACTCAGCAGCAGACTAAAACAGGTAGGCGAAAGCGAGGTCATAGTGCGGATTGATCCGTGTACCCGATCCCAGGTAGGTTGTGCGCACCTGGGAAGACTCGAAACTGGTCAAAATATTGGAGCCGAGGCGGTAAATGACGTTCGCTCCATAGCCCTGGTTCTTCGCGATGCCGCCGGCGGCGAGATCGCGATTGCGGTCGTCTTCCTGGCCGCCGTAAACGTGAAACGAGGCTCGCGCGGTAGCGCGGAAAGTCACCTGGGCCCAGCCGCCCGAGGCTCCCACGGCTCGGGCGCGGCCCTGGAATACGCTCACGCCTTGCCGCAGACCGCCGACTACGCCGGTGTTCTCGCCGTGAAAGAAAGTTCCGGTGAAGTCCACGCGCCGGGCCGGGCGAATCAGCCAGTCGATGGCAAAAATCCTGGAGGGCACGGATTGCCCCAAGACTCTGGTGGAACTCGCATGAAAGGCGGGCGCGATTTCGATGCGGCGATTTCCGGATTGCTTCCAGAACTCGAAACGGCCCTGGTATCCCGGCCGGGCGCGAGCCAAGTCCGGATATTCGGCGGACAGCCCCGTGCCGCCTTCCGAGGTCTGATACAAACCGAACTGCGCGCGCAAGCCTGCGTTCTCATTCAGCGAGATCCGATGCTCCACGCGGGCCTGCGGTTGCCACAGCCAAAGATTCCCTGCGGCGGTCAGCGGCGAGACGCCGACTTGCGCCAGAGAATCGGGTTCGCGCGGCGAGAGGATGGGCTTGTCAAACGCCAGACCCAGCGTGGTGTTCTTCCAGGTGGCATCCAGGGTGGATACGCGCAAGCGGGCGGTCTGGTTGAGTCCCGTCCCCCCGCCGAAGAAATCCATGTAGACGGCGCCGGTGACCTTGCCCCCGCCGATCAACCGCGGACCGTCCAGTTTTATGCCGATGACGCTCTGGCGGAACGTAGCCCCGGCGGAGCCCTGCCGGGCATTGGGAGAAAGGATGGTCGGATTATCGGCTCCCGCTGCGTCTCTGCCATTCCAAAAGGTGTTGAACAGCAGCATCCCGGTAACGGTAAGAGGCAGGCGATGCTCGCTGGAAACTTTGGATTGATCCAGCTCGGCCAGGCGCCGCTCGGCGATTTCCACCCTCTCGGCGAGCGGTTGCGGCAGGACTTCGGTGGCGGCTTGCTCGACGCTCTCCGCAGGCGCCGGCTGAACCGCCGCAAGTTGTTGCCGCAAGGCGAGTATTTCCGTCATCAACTCGCGGTTTTGGGCTTCCAGCCGGTCTAGACGTTCGATCACTTGCCGCAATTCCGGCGCCTGCTGCGCGTTGAGACAGCCCGCAGCCCAAGCTGCCAAAAGCAGGCATGAAAGCTTAGGTCGCACCGAGGGCTTAGGATGCATGGATGAGTTCCTCCAGTTTCCTGCGCATAGCACTAGGGGAATAGGGCTTAGCGAAAAACGCGTTGGCTCCCAGCCCCAGCGCGCGAGCCGGTGTCGCAGGATCGGTATCGGCGCTTACCACCAGAATCGGCAGCGTGCGGAAACGGGGATCCTCCCGGATCCGCGCTACCAGCTCCAGGCCTGTCATTTCGGGAAGGTGAATATCGGTGATCACTGCCGAGACTCTATCATGCTCCAGGTAGGCCAGGGCAGCCTCAGCCGACGGCTGGGCCAGGATCACGATGCCGGGGAGGGCCTGCAGCGCCAGATCCAGCGTGGCGATGCAATCCTCAGCGTCGTCCACAACCAGAATGGACGTCATGGCAGAAACCGGTAGCCGACCCCATGCATGGTCAAGAAATGGCGGGGGATTTCCGGGTTCTGCTCCAGTTTCTGCCGCAGCCGGACCACGTGCGCGTCCACGGTTCGAGTGTTCGGAAATGAATCATAACCCCAAACCGAGTTGAGGATAACGTCACGCGAGAGTGCCCGGCCGGGATTCTGCAGGAAGAACGCGAGCAGATTGAACTCCGCGCGGGTCATCCGGGTCTCGGCGCCGCTGCGCCGGACCATGCGCTGGTCCAGATCCACTTCCACGTCGGAAAACGAAAGGACCAGGTCGGATCCTTGGGTGGTGCGCCGCAGCAAAGCCCGGATGCGGGCCAGTAACTCCCGCGTTCCGAAGGGCTTCACTACATAGTCATCCGCGCCGATTTCGAGCAGCAGCACTTTGTCGATTTCGTCACCCATGGCGCTGAGCACGATGACCGGGGTTTTCATGCCGGCGGCCCGCAGACGTTTGCAGACCTCGATTCCATTTAACCCGGGCATCCGCAGGTCT
>DATIRX010000391.1:0-7615 GCA_035469225.1 Bryobacteraceae bacterium | reverse complement strand
CTTTCATAGCAGGCGTATGCGGTAACATTTAGGAGAGATCTGCGATGGAATCTCAGGGCGCGTTCGTTACCAAGACCGATCTGAAGGAAGCTTTGGACGCGGCAATGCACGCTCAGGATCAGCGTTCCGAGGGCCGGATGGATGTCCTCGAACAACGGCTGATCGACAAGTTCGCCGATGCTTTGCGAGATACCGAAACGAAGATCCTTCAAGCTTTCTACGGTTTTGCCGAAACCAACAACAGGCGGCTGGTGCAAGGCGAGGCCGCCACAGCCATGGTGGTGAGCCGACTGACGACGATCGAGAGCCGCGTGCTCGAGATCGAAAAGCGCCTCAACATTCCGCCCACGGCATAGCCCTTTACCACGCAGCCGCATCATCCTTGCCCGAGTGGATATAGCATAGGATTCATGGCACGATCCGCTGCATTCATCCTGGCCGCGATTCTGACGCTTCTGCCGTGGGCTGCGAGGCCGGCTGCCGGCCAGGCGAAGGCCGCTAAGAAGCCAGCCTCGAAAGCCACTCCACGCGCACCCGACGGCAAGCCGGATCTCTCGGGATTCTGGCAGGGGCCGCTGCTGCGCAACATGTTCGAGAGCACCGGCGGACCTCCTTTGAACGCGGCCGGCCAGGCGGCCTATCGCTACAACATGACGCAATCGATCAACCCGGAGGGGCTGTGTATCTTTGCCGGCGTTCCGCGGGCCAGCATCAGCGGCGTTCCGTTTGAGATTCTGCAGAACGGCAATCGCCTCGCATTTCTGTACGAGCTGATGACCACCTGGCGCTCGATTCCCATCGACGGCCGGAAGCAGCCGCCGCTGGACGATATCGAGCCGTCCTTTTTCGGGCATGGCGTGGGGAGCTGGGACGGCGACACTCTGGTGATCGATTCCATCGGCTTCAAGGACAAACTCAGCTGGGTGGATGACGACGCCCATCCGCACAGCGATGCCATGCACGTGGTGGAACGCTGGTCGCGTCCGGACTGGGATCATCTGAAACACGACCTATGGGTGGAAGATCCCAAGTTCTACACCAAGCCGTGGACCTTCAGCCGCGTGTATGATCACATGGCTCCGGGAAAACAGCCCATGGAATACGCCTGTACGGAGAACAACAAGGATCTGGAGCACGGCCTGGGGTTTGGCCCGCACCAGCCCGCGCTGGATGGTGGACGACAGTAGCTTGCTTGAGCAGGTAGCCGCAACCATTTCCCGTTACAACATGCTGGCGCCGGGCGCTCGCGTGATCGTCGCGGTGTCGGGTGGGCCGGATTCGGTGTGCCTGTTGCACGTCTTGCGGGAATTGAGAATCCCGGTGGCCGGTGTTGCCCACGTCAATCACAAGCTTCGAGGCGAGGCCTCCGAAGCCGATCAGCGTTTTGTGGCCGATTTGGCCAGGGATCTGGGATTGGAGTTCTATTCGGCGGATAGGGTTTGCGATGGCGGGAATCTGGAGCAGACGGCGCGCCGGACGCGGCGGGAGTTCTTTCACAGCCTGATCGCGGACGGCCGGGGGGATTGCGTGGCTCTGGGGCACACTCGCGACGATCAGGCGGAAACGGTGCTGTTTCGTATGCTGCGGGGCTCGGGGCTGGCCGGACTCGCCGGAATCCTGCCGGTCACTGCCGAAGGCCTGGTTCGCCCGCTGCTAGGCGTGACTCGCAGCGAAGTCGAGGCATTTCTGCGGCAGCGCGGGATAGGGTGGCGGGAAGACGCCAGCAATCGGGATCCGAGGTTCGCGCGTAATCGGATCCGTCATGACCTGCTGCCTGGCCTGCAGCGAGACTGGAATCCGCGGCTGGATGAGGCGCTGGCACATCTGGCGGATCTCGCGTATGAAGAAGAACGCTGGTGGGCTGCAGAGGTCGCCCGCTATGCCAGGCAGTTGCTGGTGATTTCGCCGGGGGCGGTGGAAGCGCCGGCCGGCGAACTGGCGAAGCTGCCCCGGTCTCTGGCGCGGCGTCTGATCCGGCACGCCATCCGGGAAGCCAAGGGGAGCCTGCGCGGCGTCGAGTTCCGCCACATCGAGGACGTTTTGGGCCTGCCAGAAACCGGGGGGAGAGCCGAGTTGCCGGGGATTCGCGCGATGCGGTCCTTCGATTGGGTACGGCTGGAGGTACCGGGAAGCACCCCGCGTCTGGGTGCCGGCCAGGTCTCGGTACCCGGGCAGCGCCTGGCTCCCGACGGCAATACTATGATTTGTTTGGAGGTTATCCGGCAGAAGCAGGAGCCTAAGGGCTGTGCTACGCTGAAGTCGGACCTGTACTTCCGGACGATTCCAGAGAGGTTGTTCCTCCGTGGCTGGAAGCCAGGAGACCGGTACCGGCCGGTCGGGCATGCCGGTGATTGGAAGCTCAAAGAATTGTTCCAGCGGATGCGCATACCCTCTTGGCGGCGTCCATTTTGGCCGATTCTGTGTATGGGGGACAAAATCCTCTGGGCGCGAGACTTTGGGCCGGCGGCGGAGTATGCAGACAATGGGGGGCCATGTCAGCTCCGGATTCGCGAGATTCCTGCTCCAAACTGAATCGTTTGGAGCGTTTTTAACGTCCTTATTAGTAGTAGCCGTATTCGGAAAAAGTCGAGACACTCATGAATTCTAATGTCAGAAACGCAGTTCTGTGGCTGATCGTCCTGTGCCTGGTGGTCCTGGTGTGGGCGGTTTTCCGCCATTCGCCCAACCCCGGCAAGACGCCGCAGTTCTCGGATCTTTACCGCGACGTGATGGATGGCAAGGTGGACCGCGCGACGTTCAACGCCACCACCGGCGACATTCAGGGAAAGTACAAGAACGGGGACGAGTTTCATTCCACGGTTCCTCCGGCCTTCACCGATTTCACCAAGCTGATGCTGGACAAGAGCGTCACGGTGACGGTGGTGCAGGATAACGGGAGCAACTGGGTGAATCTGCTGGGCACGTTCCTCCCCTTTGCCCTGGTGATTGGATTCTGGGTGTTCATGCTGCGGCAGATGCAGAGCGGAGGAAACAAGGCGCTGAGCTTTGGGAAGAGCCGCGCCCGTCTGCACTCATCGCAGCAGAAGAAAGTCACGTTCAAGGACGTGGCGGGCGTGGAAGAAGCCAAGGAAGAGCTGCAGGAGATCATCGAGTTCCTGCGCGAGCCGCAAAAATTTCAAAAGCTGGGCGGGCGGATTCCCAAAGGCGTTCTGCTGATCGGCTCGCCGGGTACCGGCAAAACGCTGCTGGCGAGAGCGATCGCGGGCGAGGCGAACGTTCCGTTCTTCTCGATCTCAGGTTCTGATTTTGTCGAAATGTTCGTGGGTGTGGGCGCCAGCCGCGTACGAGATCTTTTCGAGCAGGGCAAGAAGAATGCGCCGTGCATTATCTTCATCGATGAAATCGACGCGGTGGGCCGCCATCGTGGCGCGGGTCTGGGCGGCGGGCACGATGAGCGGGAACAGACTCTCAACCAGCTGCTGGTGGAGATGGATGGATTTGAATCCAACGAAGGCGTGATCCTGGTGGCGGCGACCAACCGCCCGGACGTGCTGGATCCGGCCCTGCTGCGGCCGGGCCGCTTCGATCGGCGGGTTGTTGTGGGTCGTCCGGACGTCAAAGGCCGCGAGCAGATTCTCAAAGTCCACACCAAGAAAGTTCCGCTGGCGGACGATGTGGACCTCACGGTGGTGGCTCGCGGGACACCTGGTTTCGCCGGAGCGGACTTGGCCAACCTGGTGAACGAAGCGGCCCTGGTGGCGGCGCGTTCCAACCGCAAGGTGGTCACGCAGTTCGATTTCGAGCTGGCCAAAGACAAAGTCATGATGGGCGTGGAGCGCAAGAGCCTGATCATCAGCGACGAAGAGAAAAAGAACACCGCGTATCATGAGGCTGGACACGCGCTGGTCGCGGCGCTGACGCCGTACGCCGATCCGCTGCACAAAGTCACGATCATCCCGCGCGGCATGGCGCTGGGTTTGACCATGCAGCTTCCGCTGGATGACAAGCACTGCTATCACAAGGAGTATCTCGAGGCGCAACTCGGCATCCTGATGGGAGGCCGCATCGCCGAAGAGGTGTTCATGCACCACATCACCACCGGCGCGGGGAACGACATCGAACGCGCTACGGAGATGGCCCGCAAGATGGTTTGCGAGTGGGGCATGAGCGAACTGGGTCCGCTGAGCTTCGGCAAGCGCGAAGAGCAGATCTTCCTGGGCCGTGAGATCGCCCAGCATCGCGATTACAGCGAAGCGACGGCAATCCGCATCGACGAGCAGGTCAAGAAACTCGTGCAGGAAGGCTACAATCGCGCACGCGCCATTATCGAGGAGCGCGCCGAGGCCCTGGAACGGATCGCACTGGCATTGCTGGAACGCGAGGTTCTGGATGGCAGCGAAGTGCACCAGCTGATCGCCGGGGAAACCCTGCGGGTTTTCGAGAAGCCCCGTTCCGTGCCGCCCGAGGATGGACCTTCGCAGCAGATTCTGAAGCCGGATCCGGGCCGCCGGATGCCGGGGATCCTGCCCGAGGGCGGTCCGCAGCCGGCATAGCTTGATTCGACCGTTCGCTATTTACCTGTTCGACGTGGACGGCACCCTGATGGATTCCGCGCCGGACATCTGTGCGGCGCAACGGGAAGTCCTGGCCGCCCACGGCCGCCCTGATGTTACCGAAGAGTACCTGCGGCGATATATCGGGCGGCACCTGATCGGCCTGTTCCAGGATCTGGGTTTCGCCGACGACGCAATCAACCCTCTCATCCAGAGTTATCGCACCGCCTATTGGGGGCGCAAACACGCGGCCACACGGGTATTTCCGGGAGTGGCGGAGGCGCTCGCGCGGCTGGGCGGGCGCAAATCGACCGCCACCATCAAAACCAGTCAGACGACACGTGCGGTGCTGCAGCAGTTCGGGCTGATCCAGCATTTCGATCACGTGCAGGGCACCGACGGATTTCCCGCCAAGCCTGAGCCGGATGTGATTTTAGAGTCGCTACGAGTGCTGGGCGCGCCCAGGGAGGCCTGCCTCCTGGTGGGCGATTCGGCGGCGGATATGGAAGCCGGCAAGCGGGCCGGTGTCCGCACCTGCGCGGTGCGGTGGGGCTACGGCGATCACCAGGAGATGGCCCGGTGGGAGCCGGACTATTGGATTGATGAACCGCGAGAGTTATTGCAATCGAGCTAGTTCCGCCAGGTCCAGGCGTCCGGTGTAGATCGCCATTCCGAGCGCCGAGTGGATGTTGAGCGCGGCCAGCGCACGAATATCGTCCAGCGTCGTGATTCCGCCGGCGGCAGTGATTTCAAGCTTGGTCGCGGCGCGGAGGCGGCGGAACCAATCGAGATCGGTGCCTTGCATCATACCTTCCTTGTCGACGTACGTGCACAGGAAACCGCTGCAATAGGGCTCCAGCCGTCCGATTACTTCCTCGGCCGTGAAATTGGTCGCTTCCTGCCAGCCCTTAACGACAATCTTGCCGCCTTTGGAATCCAGGGCCACGATGAGGCGCTGCTTGCCTACGGCTGCCGCGATCTGTTCGAGCGCCGGTGTAAACGCAGCGGTGCCGACAATCACGCGGTGGGCGCCTTGCTCGATCAAGCGACGGGCGCGATCTGCGGTCCGGACGCCGCCGCCGACGCGGCACCGAGCCTTCCCGGCGACGAGTTCCACCAGCGAGGAATTCTCGCCCTTGCCCATGGCGGCATCCAGATCGATCACCTGAATTTCCGGAAACGCCGCAAACTTGCGCAGCATTTCGAGCGGCGCGTCGCCTTCCAGCGCTTTGTCGCGGCCCTGGACGAGCTGGACGACCTTACCGTCCATGAGATCGATGCAGGGGATAATCATCGGCGTACGGGAATTCCTTTGGCCGCGAGAAACTGCTTGAGGTCGTTTACGGTGTAAGTTCCGTAGTGGAAGATCGAGGCGGCCAACGCAGCATCGGCATCCCGCAGCACCTCCAGAAAGTCTTCCGGTTTGCCGGCGCCGCCCGAGGCAATCACGGGAATGTGCGTGGCCTGGCGCACCGTGCGCGTGAGAGGACAATCGAAGCCGGTCTGAACGCCGTCGGTATCCATGGAGGTGAGCAGGATTTCACCAGCGCCCAGCTCTTCTCCGCGGCGAGCCCATTCGACGGCATCGATACCTTCGTCGTCGCGGCCCCCGCGCGTGTAGACGTTCCAGCCTCCATTCGGCCGCTTGCGTGCGTCGATGGCCAGGACCACGGCTTGCGCGCCGAATTCTTCGCTCAGCTCGGTGATCAGCTCGGGACGGCGCACGGCGGCCGTATTGACGCTGACCTTGTCGGCGCCTGCGTGCAGAATCCGGCGCGCGTCGTCTACGCTGCGGATCCCACCGCCCACCGTAAGCGGAATGAACACTTCGCGAGCCGTACGGGCAACCACGTCCACCATGGTGTCGCGATCGTCGCTGGAAGCCGTGATGTCCAGGAACACCAGTTCGTCGGCGCCCTGCTCGTTATAGCGCGCGGCCAGCTCCACCGGATCGCCCGCGTCGCGCAGGTTGACGAAATTGACACCCTTGACGACGCGTCCGGCGGTGACGTCGAGACAGGGGATGATGCGTTTCGCTAACATCCGCTTTCCACGAAGTTGCGAACGATCTGCAAGCCGATCGCACCGGACTTTTCGGGATGAAACTGCACGCCGTAGACGTTGTCATTTTCCAGCGCGGCAGTATAGGGCACCGTGTATTCACACGTCGCCGCAGTCTCCGCGATCACCGGGCAGTAGTAGCTGTGGGCGAAATAGACGAAGGGCTTTTCGCCGGCCTTTTGCAAAAGACGGGTTTCCCGGCGCGGCTCCAGCTGGTTCCATCCCATGTGGGGGATGCGGACGTCGCCCTGAAAGCGCCGAACCTGGCCGGCATAGATTCCCAAGCCGCGCTCGGAGGGCGCTTCCTCGCTCGATTCAAAAAGGGCTTGCATGCCCAGGCAGATCCCCAGAAAAGGAACCCCTGCGCGAATGCGTTCGATCAAAGCATCGCGCACATCCAGATCGTCCAGAGCGCGCATCATCTGGCCGAAGTGGCCCACGCCCGGGAGAATGATTTTGCCTGCACCGCGCAGGCCGGCCGCGTCGCGGATCAATTCGTATTGGGCTCCGATCGCACCCAGGGTGTTCTGAACAGAGCGCAGGTTGCCTGCTCCGTAATCGAAAACGGAAATCATATGTATCTCTTCGCGCACAACGCAGCGAGGCGCAAGTTATTCTTCCTATTTGTGTGCGCCCCTCGCTGTGCGCTCACAACAACCCCTTGGTCGACGGCAGTTGCTTCTTGAGACGCGCGTCTTTCGAGCAGGCGTAGCGCATGGCCCGCGCGAAGCACTTGAAGATCGCTTCGATCTTGTGGTGATTCGACCGCCCGTAGAGCACCTTTGCGTGCAGGTTTGCTCCGGCGTGATTCACGAAGCCGTCGAAGAAATCCTCCACCAGTTCGGTTTGCAGATCGCCCACCAGAACGGTTTTTACCAGGTCTTTGTAAACCAGCGCAGGGCGTCCACCGAGATCGACGGCGACGACTGCCAGTGTTTCGTCCATGGGCAGCACGAAATAGCCGGCTCGATTGATTCCGCGGCGGTCACCGAGCGCTTTGGCGAATAACTGACCCAGTACGATACCGACGTCCTCGACGG
>DATIRX010000390.1:0-3773 GCA_035469225.1 Bryobacteraceae bacterium | reverse complement strand
ATCCAAGGAATGGCCGCAGCGGCTTCTTTGAGGTGCGGAGTGCCGTTTCGCTCCATTTCCGTCGCGGTCACCGGCAATACGAACCTGTACCCTTGCCGACGCACTGTCCGGATGTAGACCGTTTCGTCCGTGTCCTCTCCCAGGGCTTTTCGCACCACGAAGACGGTTTGCGTGAGGTTGCTATCCTCGACCACCGTATCTGGCCAAAGGGCGGCCATCAATTCCGGTTTTGTGACCGTTCGGCCCGCTCCACGGACCAGAGTGAGCAGAAGGTCGAAGGCCTTGTCGGTCAAAGGAACCACGGCGTCTCCGCGACAGAGCTTCCGCTGGTTCGCTTCGAGCAGAAAGGGCCCAAACCGGTAGCTCTCCGAGTCCTGTGGGGTCATCGAGGTATCGGTCTCATTCTAATGGTCACGGCGTCCGCCCAGCAAGAGTCCCAAGCACTAACTAATTGCATTTGAGGTCTTTTTGAGATGAACTGATCCGAATTTGAGATTCCCGGTTCATCGCTCCCGTTTAACATGATGCTGCAAATAACGCCGCCAGCCGGCCGGCAATTCGGGAGGCCGAATGAAGAAATGCGCAGCGGGACTTTCCGTAGTCGCTTGGTTGTTGTGTGCGCCGCTCCGGGCGCAAACCCCGGACTCAGAACGTAGCAATACTCCGCGCGGGAGGGACGTTTTCGACCAGGACTTGCCGGCTTGCCCCGAAGACTGGAGAGGGGAGTGCGGGACCAGGATCTTCGAGCATCTACCTAGCGGCGCGGTTTCAGCCCGGACGCTTGGCCACAAAAATTCGAAAGCCGCTGGCAAGGAATTTGATCGGGGAGTTCAGGCCTGGAACAAGGGCCAAAATGACCAGGCTCTGCTCCACCTTGCCGAGGCTGTCCGTCTGGATCCCGGCTTCGTGGAGGCTCGGACCGACCTTGGAATCGTTTACGCCAAGATGGGACGGCCAGAGCAGGCGTTGAACCAGTATGAGCGGGCGCTGGTGCTGGAGCCGAATCTGGCTGTGCTGCACAGCAACAAAGCGGCGGCGCTAGTGATGCTGAGCCGTTGGGAGGAGGCGGAACGCGCGGCGCGGCGCGGGGTGCAGTTCGATCCGAGTTCGATCGACGCAAATTACATGCTCGGCGTCGCCCTGGTGATGCAGAACAAGATCACTCCTGAGGCAGCGGGACACCTGAGTGTCGCGGCGGATAAGTATCCGAGAGCGCGCTCATTGCTGGCCGAGGTACGAGCCGATTTGGCCGTGCACCGAAGCCAATGAATCACCGGCCTTGGCCGGAGCCTAGTCCGGTCTAATAGCGGTCCCCACTCGCAGACTGCTCACTTCGGTCCCTATTCTGGGACGCTGGGGATTGCTCCTGTTGAAGCGCCTCCCGCGGAAAGCGTGAGTTACAGCGTGAAGGGCGCGCGTTCGCCGCGGCTCAGGTGTGGATCGCCAAACTGGGCGGAGCACCCACCTGCCAGTTTCCGCCTTCCGATGAAGGGCTCCAGACGGCAAGCGTGTGATCGTGCTGACGCCGGTGGAATCCGCTGAAACGACCAAAAAAGAGCATGAGATCGTGATGCTGCTGAACTTCCTCGACGAACTGCGGCGCAAGGAGCCCGGAGGAAAGTAGCATCACCGAGCCGTCAGCAGCTTCACTTCTGGATAGATGGCCGGATAGTGTCCGATTGGTCGGCCACTCTTCCATAAACGGTTTATGGAAGGATGCGCCGTCATCCAAGCGCTAACTGCTTCCCATCGGCTAAACTTAACTGATTCACTCACATGCCGCTATCTGCGGGCGAAAAACTCGGCCCCTACGAAATCCTTGCGCCAATCGGTGCGGGCGGTATGGGGGAAGTGTACAAGGCCCGCGACACCCGCCTCGATCGCATCGTTGCGATCAAAACCTCCAAGACAGAGTTCAGTGAGCGTTTCGAGCGTGAAGCTCGCGCGGTCGCTGCGTTGAACCATCCCAATATCTGCACGCTGCACGACGTTGGCTCGAATTACCTGGTGATGGAGTACATCGGAGGCACGCCCCTCAAGGGACCTTTGCCGCTCGATCAGGCACTGAGGTACGCGGCGCAGATTTGCGACGCTCTCGACGCCGCGCACAAGACGGGCATCACGCATCGCGACTTGAAGCCTGCCAACATCCTGGTGACCAAATCCGGCATCAAGCTGCTGGACTTCGGGCTCGCCAAGATCGGACAGACGGTAAAGCCCCTCGACGACGCCACACTCACCATGGCGCTGACCGGCAAGAACGAGATCGTCGGCACGCTCTATTACATGTCGCCCGAGCAGTTGCAAGCGCAGGCCACCGGCCAGGAAATCGACGGCCGCAGTGACATCTTTTCGTTTGGACTTGTGTTGTATGAAATGCTCACCGGCAAGCGTGCGTTTGAGGGATCCTCACCCGCGAGTGTGATCGCGGCCATCATGGAACGTCCCGCACCTTCGATTGCGGATGTCGCGCCTCCAGCGTTGGACCGCGTGCTGACGCGTTGCCTGGAAAAAGACCCGGACAATCGCTGGCAATCCGCCCGCGATCTGAAATCCGCCCTCGAACTCGTCACCGCCGACATGGAGCCGCGAGCGTCCGCAGGAGTATCTGAACCGCCCGCATCAGCACGCCGGCACGCCGGGCTAGCGTGGGCCATCGCCGCGGTCCTCGCCCTCACCGTCACCGCGCTCGCCTGGGTCCACTTCACCGCGGCGCCGCCCTCCACCGACGCCGTCCGCTTCCAAATCCTGCCTCCCGAAAAACAAATCTTCTCCGAATTCCTGGCCGTCTCCCCCAACGGCCGAAAGCTTGCCTTCATCACCCTCGACGTCAACAATCGATCCATACTCTGGGTCCGCCCGCTCGACTCGCTTGATGCTAAGCGCCTCAGCGGACCCGGCGAAGATGCCGTGTCGTCTCCTTTCTGGTCTCCGGACAGCCGCGTCATCGCCTACTTCGCCGATGGGAAACTGAAAAAAGTCGACAGCGCCAGCGGTGAATCCCAGATCATTTGCGACGCCTCCGGATCCCGCGGAGCCTCCTGGAGCAACAAGGGCTTCATCGCATTCGGCGCGGCAATGGGCGGCACGACCGGCCTCTGGACGGTGCCGGAAACCGGTGGCACGCCGAAAGCCGCGGCGGCCGGTTCGGCCAACCTTCGCTATAGTCCCAGCTTCCTGCCTGACGGGGAACACTACCTCTATCGGGACGTCAAAGGAAATCGTGATCCAGCGGTGTACCTCGGTTCCGTCTCCCTCCCTCCGGACCGGCAAAGTAGCGAGCCTCTTTTGGCGACGCCCTTTCAAGCCGAGTTCGCGCCTTTTCTGCCAGGCGGCAGCCGAGGGCATCTGCTGTTCGTGCGGGATGGCGGTCTGCTCGCTCAACCGTTCGATGCGGCTCAAGGAAAGCTATCGGGCGAGCCTACACCGGTTGTCAGTTCCGTCTCGAACGGCGAGACGATCGGGGGCCCCATCCTGGGCATCGCGGGGTTCTCGGTTTCCGAAAATGGCGTCCTGGCCTACCGCTCCGGAACCGGCCGCACCTTCCGGCTCACCTGGCTGGATCGCTCGGGCAAGCCTTTGGGCACGCCCGGCGGCGCGGCCCAACTCACCGAAGTTCAACTCTCGCCCGATGGCAAGCGCCTGGCCGGCATAATCGGTGGCGATATCTGGATTCTCGATCTGGATCGCAACATTCCCACCCGCTTCACCTTCGATGGAATGGGTAACCATGCTCCTGTCTGGTCGCCCGACGGATCGAAGATCGCCTATGC